>NZ_LZHA01000081.1:0-50191 GCF_001690335.1 Gilliamella sp. Gris1-4
TGTTGCCTGTTGCCTGTTGCCTGTTGCCTGTTGCCTGTTGCCTGTTGCCTGTTGCCTGTTGCCTGTTGCCTGTTGCCTGTTGCCTGTTGCCTGTTGCCTGTTGCCTGTTGCCTGTTGCCAAACATGGTAATGCATTTTTATTTCCTTGTCAAGTATTTTACTGTTTTTTCTCGATTTTTATATCCGTTCGCTTTATTTTTGAGCGATTCATTGCTTGAATAATCTTAAAAATTATAACTTGATGATAAATAATACGCCACTTTTTTTGTTAATTTATTGTAAAGAATTGTTAGGGGTGTGGGGTGCGTTGCTTTGTTTTTTTGTTGATGCATAAAGTGGGTTGGGTCCGGTGGTTTCGGACGTTTGGGCTTTGGGTGATAAAAATAGCTATTGTGGTCACGTCCGATTTAGGGGATTTTTTGCGAAATTCCCTAAAAACCCCTCGCAAGGCTGCAATATGAGGCCTTCGGCACTACTCGTATCATCCTGATGCTCGCCCTCTACGAGGTCACCTTCGCTGTGCTCAGATGTTCAAATTTGTTCCAGACAAATTTGTCTGACGCAGAAATAAGGCAGATAAAATAGCCCATTGTTTTTTATAATATCTGATTAATTTTATTTTTTAATTACTGCCTACACGGCAGTGAACACTAGTTCAGCTTGATAATTTTGAGTGCGTGATTTCTAAACTGCCTACACGGCAGTGAACAGTAACACCAACAGTGTAAAGGAGAATGGCGATTTCTAAACTGCCTACACGGCAGTGAACGATGGACGTTTACGTGGTACGTTGCAATTTATTTTCTAAACTGCCTACACGGCAGTGAACTTTTTACTTCACCTGCCATCAATGCCAAATACTTTCTAAACTGCCTACACGGCAGTGAACGTTTCGACTTTAACCGCTGATCCAGATTCAATTTTCTAAACTGCCTACACGGCAGTGAACGCCTAATAAGCTATCATAAAAAATGGCTTTATTTTCTAAACTGCCTACACGGCAGTGAACTAGAAGCTAATATACTATCAACATAGTATGTAAAAAGGCAAATAGGTATTTAGGTTTTAAAAACCCTTTTTTTAGAGATAAATTTAATTTATTGATTTTATTAACTTTTAAAATATAGCTAAAAAAAGGGTTTTGTTTTTAGATTTTGTTGCTTTGTTATTTTTTAAGATTTTCCAGCCTTAAAGTTCAAAATACCCATTGGCTGAGTTTTTAATAAACACCCCAGATGGAAAAATAACAACAAATCAGCTATGCTATAACACCTATAAAAGGTAGCTATAAAATGACTAATATGAAAGTAAAAATCAGTTACTTTCTAATTAGGCAGCACCTATTTTTTATTTAGGAAATTTGAAAAATATGACATCTAGTAACGCTAAATCAATTACCGAAACGCAACAACGCGATCAACTACAACGACAAATTTGGAAAATTGCCGACGAAGTCCGTGGTGCTGTCGATGGTTGGGATTTTAAACAGTATGTACTTGGTTCTTTGTTTTATCGCTTTATTAGTGAGAATTTTGCCAATTATATTGAAGGTGGCGATGAGAGTATCGATTACAGCACATTATCCGACGATGTCATTAACGATGAAGTTAAAAAAGACGCAATAAAAACCAAAGGCTATTTTATTTATCCTAGCCAATTATTTTGTAAAATTGTAGCTGAAGCTAATACCAATCCAAGTTTAAATACTGACTTGGCAAATATTTTTAATGCGATTGAAAGCTCAGCCATTGGTTACCCTTCAGAAAGCGATATTAAAGGATTATTTGCCGATTTTGATACTACCAGTAACCGATTAGGTAATACTGTTGCAGATAAAAACAAACGGTTAGCCGCAGTACTTAATGGTGTAGCCGAACTGGATTTTGGTGATTTTGCAGACAATAAAATCGATCTGTTTGGCGATGCTTATGAGTATTTGATTTCTAATTATGCCTCGAATGCTGGTAAATCAGGAGGCGAGTTTTTTACGCCACCGAATGTGTCCAAGCTGATCTCGCAATTAGCCTTACATAATCAAAAAAAGGTCAATAAAATCTATGATCCAGCGGCAGGATCAGGTTCTTTATTGTTACAAGCGAAAAAGCAGTTTGAGGATCATATTATTGAGGATGGATTCTTCGGTCAAGAAATCAACCATACTACCTATAACCTTGCTCGTATGAATATGTTTTTACATAATATCAATTACAATAAATTCGAGATCGCACTAGGTGACACGCTAATTAACCCACATTTTGGTGATGAAAAGCCATTTGATGCAATCGTTTCTAATCCACCTTATTCAATTAAATGGATTGGTAGTGATGATCCAACCTTAATCAATGATGACCGATACGCACCTGCCGGTGTACTGGCACCAAAATCGAAAGCCGATTTTGCCTTTATTATGCATGCACTAAGTTACCTGTCCGAGTGTGGGCGAGCGGCAATTGTTACCTTTCCGGGGATATTTTATCGTGGTGGTGCGGAACAAAAAATTCGCAAATATTTGGTCGATAATGATTTTGTCGAAACTGTAATCTCGCTCGCACCAAACTTATTTTATGGCACATCGATTGCGGTTAATATTTTAGTACTTGCCAAAAATAAAACCGTTAAAACAACACAATTTATTGATGCTAGCAAACTGTTTAAAAAAGAGACCAATAATAATGTGCTCACTGATGAACATATTCAAGAAATTATGCAAGTATTTGCTAGCAAGCAAGATATCGAATATTTTGCTAAATCAGTTGATAATCAAACCATTGCGCAAAATGACTATAATCTATCAGTCAGTTCGTATGTTGAAGCCGAAGATACCCGTGAAGTGATTGATATCACCCAGCTTAATGCTGAAATAAAAGATACCGTAGCTAAAATTGATAGCTTACGATCCCAAATTGACGCAATTGTGGCGGAGATTGAGGGATGATTAAGAGTTGCAATATAACTGAGTTGCTGAAAGGTGTTGAGGTTGAGTGGAAGACTTTGGGGGAAGTAGCAGAAATAGCAAACAATACAAGAAAACCAGTAAAAGCGTCTTTACGTATTCGAGGTCAAATACCATATTATGGTGCAAATAATATTCAAGATTATGTTGAAGGTTACACTCATAATGGTGAGTATGTATTAATAGCTGAAGATGGTTCTGCAAATCTTAAAAATTATTCAATCCAGTGGGCAACGGGAAAATTTTGGGCAAACAACCACGTCCACATTGTCCAAGGCAAGCCTGAATTAGATAATAGATTTTTATATCATTATTTACGCAATATGAATTTTATTCCATATTTAACTGGCGGTGATAGAGCAAAATTAACAAAATCGAATTTGATTGAAATTACAATCCCCATCCCCTCTCTACACGTTCAAACTGCAATAGTCTGTATTTTGGACACATTCACAGCCCTCACAGCAGAGCTCACAGCAGAGCTCACAGCAGAGCTTACTGCACGAAAAAAACAATACAACTATTATCGTGATAAATTGTTGACCTTTAAAGAGAATGAGGTTGAGTGGAAAACATTAGGGGAAGTTGCTCATTATTCAAACACTCGTATTAGCTTTGATAAGCTTAATGAAAAAAATTATGTAGGTGTTGATAATTTATTACAAAATCGAGCAGGAAAAACTGATTCAAACCATGTGCCTAAAGAAGGAAATTTTACAGAATATCTTACCAATGATATTTTGATTGGAAATATTCGTCCTTATTTAAAAAAAATTTGGCAAGCAGAATATTTTGGAGGAACTAATGGCGATGTTCTAGTCATTCGTCCCAAAAACGATCTATTATTTCACAGATATTTATACCATGTCTTAGCGAATGATAATTTTTTTGAATACAATATGCAACATGCCAAAGGCGCAAAAATGCCACGAGGAAATAAAGAAGCTATTCTTAAATATCACTTACCCATTCCCCCACTCAAGGAACAAGCTCGTATTGTCGAAATTTTAGACAAATTCGATACTCTAACAAATTCCATTACAGAGGGTTTACCGCGTGAAATTGAATTACGACAAAAACAATATGAATATTATCGGAATTTGTTATTGGATTTTCCTAAGGCAGAACAATAAATAACAGACAAATTACAGCGAACTAAATAGTAGAATAAAATTACAATATTAAACATTTGGAATAGACTATGACGACTTATACAAAACCCATCGCCGAAACAAATAGCTATATTATTTTAGATAACTACAACAAACTTGAAGAATCAGCAGCTGTTTATCAAACTGAAACGGATTTAGAAAATGAATTTATTCATGATTTAGCTCGACAAGGCTATGAATACTTACCGAATTTAAATACGCATGAAAAGTTATTAGCCAATATTCGCGAGCAATTGCAAACACTAAACAAAATGCAATTTACCGATGATGAATGGCGACGTTTTGTATTAGAGTATTTGGATAAACCCAATGAATCTATGATCGATAAAAGTCGCAAAATCCACCACGATCATATTTACGATTTTGTTTTTGATGACGGCCATATTCAAAATATCAAGTTGTTAGATAAAAAAGAGGTTACTAATAATAAATTACAAGTTATCCATCAATTTCAGCAAACAGGTAATTATGCAAATCGTTATGATGTGACGATTTTAGTTAATGGCTTGCCGCTTGTTCAAGTTGAACTAAAAAAGCGTGGTATTGCTATTCGTGAAGCCTTTAATCAAGTGCATCGCTATAGTAAAGAGAGCTTTAATCAAGACAATTCACTATTTAAATATTTACAACTGTTTGTTATATCAAATGGTACCGATACACGTTATTTTGCTAACACGACTAAACGTGACAAAAATAGCTTTGATTTTACAATGAATTGGGCGAATGTTAAAAACGAGCCGATAAAAGATCTAAAAGACTTTACCGCCACCTTTTTTGCCAGTCGAACGCTGTTAAATGTGTTATTGACTTATTCGGTGCTTGATGTGAATGACACATTGTTAATTATGCGCCCTTACCAAATCGCCGCCACCGAGCGTATATTATGGAAAATCATTAGCGCTTATCATGCCAAAAAGTGGAGTAGCTTACAAAGTGGTGGTTTTATTTGGCACACAACAGGTTCTGGTAAGACACTAACCAGTTTCAAAACGGCACGCCTTGCAACCGAACTAGAATTTATTGATAAAGTTTTTTTTGTGGTGGATCGTAAAGATCTGGATTATCAAACCATGAAAGAGTATCAAAAATTTTCAAAAGATAGTGTGAATGGCTCAAATAGTACCGCAGGGCTTAAGCGCAATATTGAGAAAACCGATAATAAAATTATTGTTACTACCATTCAAAAACTTAATAACTTGATCAAAAGCGACGATAACTTAGCGATCTATGATAAGCACGTTGTATTTATTTTTGACGAAGCGCACCGCTCCCAGTTTGGCGAAGCTCAAAAAAACTTAAAGCGTAAATTTAAAAAATATTACCAATTTGGTTTTACTGGTACGCCGATTATGCATACTAACGCAATCGGAACGCAAACTACAGCGGATGTTTTTGGTCGTGAACTGCACGCTTATGTATTAACCGATGCAATTCGTGACGAAAAGGTACTAAAATTTAAAGTTGACTATAATGATGTGCGTCCTAATTTTAAATCGATAGAGCAAGAACAAAATCTCGAAAAACTCAGCGCTGCTGAAAATAAAAAAGCATTGCTCCACCCAAACCGTATTGAGCAAATCACACAATATATTCTGAATAATTTTAAACAAAAAACCCACCGATTAATGGGCAAAAGTAAAGGGTTCAATGCCATGTTTGCAGTGAGTAGTGTCGATGCGGCTAAACTCTATTATGAATCATTCAAAAAATTACAAGAAGGTGCAAATCAGCCGTTAAAAATAGCCACGATATTTTCTTATTCTGCTAATGAAGAACAAGATGCACAAGGTAATTTTGCCGATGAAAGTTTTGAAATTGATGCCTTAAATCAGAGTGCTAAAGAGTTTTTAGCTTCTGCGATATCAGATTATAATCAGATGTTTAAAACTAACTTTGATGTCAGTAGCGATCAATTTCAAAACTATTATCGTGATTTGTCTTTAAAAGTAAAAAATCAAGAAGTCGATCTATTAATTGTCGTTGGTATGTTCCTTACTGGCTTTGATGCCCCAACACTTAATACCTTATTTGTTGACAAAAACCTGAGGTATCATGGGTTAATTCAAGCCTTTTCACGCACCAATCGTATCTATAATGCCACCAAAACCTTTGGTAATATTGTGGCGTTTCGTGATTTAGAACAAGCGACCATTGATGCAATAATAACATTTGGTAAAAGTAATACTCATGAAGTAGTGTTAGAAAAAAGCTTTAAGGATTACATGGAAGGGTTTACTGATAAAGATTCAGGTAATTTCCACAATGGCTATCTAGCCATCGTTGCCGAGTTACAAGAAAAGTTCCCACGCCCTGATGAAATTATCAAAGAAAAAGATAAAAAAGAGTTTGTTAAATTATTTGGTGAGTACTTACGTGCTGACAATATATTACAAAATTATGATGAATTTGTTGCATTAAAGGATTTCCAACAATTAGATGTGACCGATACGCAGGCAGTTTTAGCGTTTAAAAATAAGCATTATGTGACTGATGAAGATCTGCAAAAAATGCAAGCCGTTAAACTACCGACTGACCGCACAATTCAAAATTATCGTTCAACTTATAATGATATTCGTGATTGGCTACTCCGAGAAAAAGAAGCCAATCAACAAGATCAGCAAAGATTTGACTGGGATGATGTGGTTTTCGAAATTGATCTATTAAAATCGCAAGAGATCAATTTGGATTATATTCTTGAGTTAATTTATGAACAAAATAAACAAGAAAAAACCAAACAGGACATTGTCGAAGATGCTAAGCGATTAATTCGATCAAGCTTAGAAAATCGAGCTAAAGAAGAGCTAGTTGTTGAGTTTATAAAACAAACTGATCTTGATGCTATTCCAGATAAAGCCTCGATTATTGATGCGTTTTTCTTGTATGCACAGCAAGAGTTACAGGTAGAGCTTAATTTCTTAATTGAAGAGGAAAATTTAAATGAAGCGGCAACAAAACGCTATATTGCATCATCATTAAAGCGAAAATATGCAACCGAAAACGGCACAGAGTTGAACGAGATTTTACCAAAAATGAGTCCGCTGAATCCCCAATATTTAATTAAAAAGAACCGAGTCTTTGAAAAGATCGCCGCATTGGTTGAAAAGTTTAAGGGTGTTGGTGGTGAAATTTAATTGTTAACAGTTAAATTTGCTAATAATTAAAGGAAGATGAATGATCGATTCCTTATTCATCTTCCTAATAATTCATCATTCAAACTTACTTTGAGTGATTTTGTATACAAAATCTTGCATTTTCGTAATGATAAATGATTTTTGAAAAATCAAAAGGTTCACCTGATGAGGTGTAAAATATTTCTTCAACACAAAGTGCAGGTTCGCCAGGTTGCAGTCCTAAATAGGGAGCCATTTCTTCATCAAGTTTTATTACCTGTAAATATTTATCAGAAAAACCAATATTAATATTATAATTTTCCTGAATGTAATTAAAAATTGAGTTTTCTACAATTTCTTTATTTAAATAACAAATTAACTTTTTACGGTAATATGACTGTTCTAGGCCATATAATTTATCTTCAACATAGCGCAATCTTTTAACAAAATAGACTTCTTCGTTATCATCGCATTGTAGATTTTCTTTAACTTTTGCACTGGGCTTGATGATATCAACATTAAGTACTGTCGAAGAACCATAAACATCTTCTAGATCGACAGTAAAACCATGACTTTGCAAAAAATTGAGATAGCCTCTTTTTTTACGTTCACGAACAAAAATACCACTACCTTGCACTTGATAAATAACGCCCTGCCGCTCAAGACAATTAAGCGCTTTAACAATTGTACTACGACTGACCTGATATTGATTAATTAACCCGTCAATATTAGCAAGCTGAGTGCCTTTGGACAGTTGTTTTTGATAAATCATCTGTTTGATTTTTTTTGCAACATCCTGATATTTAACCATTTTTATATCTTTTTATTTAATGAAAATTTAAACATTATTTTATACAAGTTATTTTAACTTTTAAATTAAATGATGTAAAAGTAGATCAAGATCACAAACAATATAATTGTTAATTAACAATTTTTAAATTGTCTATAAAATAATCTTACTGAATTGCTTTTAAGGAGTTTATGGATGTCATCAAAAATTAGAGATTATAACAAGCTAGCTGTTGATATTTTAAATGAGTTAGGTGGTGAGAAAAATATTGTGACCGTTTCTCGCTGTGCAACGCGTCTTCGTCTTGTTACCCAGCATACACCTGATCACGCAAAAGAGAATATCGCTAAATTGCCAGGCGTAATTACCGTTGTTGAAAAAGGCGGTCAAATCCAAGTGGTTATTGGTACGCATGTTGATAAAGTCTATAACGCTTTTACTCAACTGATTAATACTGATAATAAAGTAACCAATAACGATAAAGCGAATATTTTAAATCGTGTTATTGCAACGATGTCAGCTGTTTTTGCGCCGTTTGTTTATGTTTTAGCCGCTTCGGGGATTTTACAAGGGATCTTAATTTTAATTAAATTAGGCTTTCCTAAAGTGGAATCAACTAGCACTTATAAAATTTTTGACTTTATTTCTTGGGCACCTTTTTTCTTTCTTCCAATTTTTATTGCTATTACTGCTTCACAACATTTTCGTTGTAATATTTACATTGCGGTGGCTTGTTGTGCCGCATTACTTTCTCCCACTTGGACTAAATTGGCAGAATTAATCAAAGAAGGGGCAGAAATCGATTTATTTGGTATTGTATTATCAGAAACGCTTTATAACTCAACCGTACTGCCGCCACTTTTTTTGGTGTGGTTACTGTCGTATTTAGAGCGATTTTTGGAACCACGATTACATAGTATTATCAAACCTCTTTTAATGCCTTTAATCTGTTTAGTGATTATGGTGCCATCAACTCTCATTGCTATAGGACCAATAACTGCAAACGCAGCTCACTATATTGCCAATGGTTATAATTGGGTAGTTAATCTTGCGCCTTACATTGCGGGTGGGTTGATTGGTGCTGTATGGCAAGTATTGGTTATTTTTGGTGTACATTGGGGAATAACACCTGTCATCACCGAAAATATCAATCAATATGGGCAAGATTCTTTCCAAGCATTCCAAACTATTGCCGTAATTGGTCAAGTGGGGGCTGCACTAGGTTTTTATATAAAAACTAAAACACAAGAGATGAAAGGTGTTTCATTATCTGCATTTATCACTGGTTTATTTGGTATCACTGAACCCGCTATTTATGGTGTAAATTTACGCTTTAAAAAGCCATTTATTTATGGATGTATCTGCGCATCTTTAGGTGGTATTGTTGCTGGATTCTTTACACCTTATTACTATACTTATGCGGCACTACCAGGCCCACTAACCATTGTCAATGCCATTAAACCCGATAATATGAGTTCGTTTTTTGGTGTAGCAATTGGTTCAGCAATTGCATTAATTGGACCTGTAATTTTAATCCAAATATTTGGCACAGGTGAAACAAAACAAGATATAGCTAACACTAAAGATGATACACCAAAAATATTACTAGATGAGGTTGAAATTACAAGCCCAATGACAGGTAAAGCATTACCGCTAAGCGAAGTGCCAGACCCTGCTTTTGCGCAAAAATTGATGGGAGAAGGAATTGCTATTGAACCAACGGATAACCACGTTTATGCACCTTTTGATGGCGAAGTCACAGCCGTGTTTGAAAGTTCTAAACATGCTATTGGTTTAACATTAGATAACGGTGTTGAGTTATTAATTCATGTGGGGATTGATACCGTTAATTTAACTAATAATGAGTTTGAATATCACATTGAATTGAATCAAAAAGTGAAAAAAGGAGATTTGCTAATTAGCTTTAATCCTGATGCTATTAAACAAGCTGGTTATCCATTAATTACGCCAATTATTATTGTTAACACCGATCAATACCAATTAATTTCATTAACCGATAAAACTGACGTAACGATTAATGATATCATATTTAAAATTAAGCAATAACAAGGAATCAAAAATGACAAAAAAACCATTTTTATGGGGCGGTGCTTTAGCCGCTCACCAATTTGAAGGCGGTTGGAACGAAGGCGGTAAAGGCCCAAGCGTTGTTGATGTCATGACGGCAGGCGCACATGGTGTACCAAGACAAATCACGCAAGATATTGAAGCGGGTAAATTTTATCCAAACCATACAGCAATTGATTTTTATCATCATTATAAAGAAGATATTAAGCTTTTTGCTGAATTAGGCCTTAAATGTTTACGCACTTCGATTGCTTGGACACGAATTTTTCCAAAAGGTGATGAGCTTGAACCAAATGAAGAAGGTCTACGTTTTTATGATGATGTTTTTGATGAATTAATTGCTAATGGAATTGAGCCTGTCATTACCTTATCGCATTTTGAAATACCTTTACATATTGCTCGCCATTATGGTGGTTTTAGAAACCGTAAAACAGTTGAATTTTTTGAGCGCTTTGTCATTACTTGCTTTGAACGTTATAAACATAAAGTAAAATATTGGATGACGTTTAATGAAATCAATAACCAAATGGATACCAGCAATCCAATCTTCTTTTGGACAAATTCTGGTGTGCAAGTCAAATCATGCGAAAATCGACAAGAAGTTCTTTACCAAGTTGCTCACTATGAGCTATTGGCCAGTGCGAAAGCAGTGATTGCCGGTAAAAAAATCAATCCTGATTTTCAAATCGGTTGTATGATTTCACATGTGCCAATTTATCCATTTTCATGCAATCCTGAAGATATGATGGCATCAGAAATTGCAATGCACCAAAGATTCTTCTTCCCTGATGTTCATGTTCGTGGCTATTATCCAGCTTATGCCTTAAAAGAGTTTGAGCGAGAAGGCTATAAACTTGATATTACTGACGAAGACTTAGCCTGCTTGAAAAAAGGCACTGTTGATTACATTGGTTTTAGCTATTACATGTCTACTGTTGTGAAAGCTGATGCCAAAAATGATAATCGTGACAACATAGTTAACGGTGCACTACCTAATGCGGTTGAAAATCCTTATATAAAAAGCAGCGATTGGGGTTGGCCAATTGATCCTGAAGGTTTACGTTATACACTTAATCGTCTGTATGATCGATATCAATTACCGCTATTTATTGTCGAAAATGGTTTTGGTGCAATTGATGAACTCGAAAACGGTAATCAAATACACGATAAACCACGTATTGAATACTTAGGTGCCCATATTAAAGCCATGCAAACCGCTATGGATTATGATGGTGTTGATGTAATGGGTTACACTGCTTGGGGAATTATTGATGTTGTATCATTCACTACTGGCGAAATGAAAAAACGTTATGGCGTAATTTATGTTGACCGTGATAATGAAGGTAACGGTAGTATGAAACGCTATAAAAAAGACTCTTTTGAATGGTACAAAAAAGTCATTAGTACTAATGGTGCAAGTTTGAAATAATCATTATTAGCTAGCTATCATTTGTTATGAGGATGTTTGAAGGTTTTGCCTGCATCCTCATTTTTATGGTTAAAAGGGCTAAAACTGAAAAATCAACTGCTTTTCAACTTGCGGATCGATTAACGTTACATGAAAACCAATTAACCGAACTCCACGCCCATTACGCCGTTCTAACCAAACTTTATGCGCTTGCTCAATTAAATCAGTTTTATCCAATTTAGACCAAACATGTTCTTGTGTAGTTAGCTGAAAATCGTCAAACTTAAATTTTACGCCTTGCCGAGCAATCGATAAATCAGCACGAACTTTGCTTAACCGTTTTTCCATTTCATCAAATAATGGATCGAACTGCAATAAACACTCTTCCCAACTATGAATATCATCAGTTAAAGTACGCTCTACCCCTACCGATTTACGTTGCCTGTCATTACACACTTCACGATCATCAATACCTTGACATCGCTCATATAGTATTCTTCCAAATTTACCGAATTGGGTAATTAATTTAGTTACATCATAATTAACAATATCATTGCATGTAAATAGTCCCAATTGGGCTAATTTTTTTTCCGTGACCTTACCCACACCTGGGATTTTTTTTAACGGTAGCTGCTCTATAAAACTATCAACGTTATCTGGTGTTATTACATATTGGCCATTAGGTTTATTCATATCAGAGGCTATTTTGGCAAGAAACTTAAGTGGAGCAACACCTGCCGATGCAGTTAACTCAAGTTCCTTGTAAATTGCCTGACGGATATCTTGAGCAATTAAAGTCGCTGAACCATAACAAAGTTTGCAATCAGTTACATCAAGGTAAGCTTCGTCGAGTGATAAAGCCTCAATAGATTCAGTATATCGTTTAAATATTTGGTGGATCTGTTTGGAGACTTCTTTATAAACTGCATGCCTACCTGCTATAATTTTAAGGTTAGGACAAAGTTTTATGGCTTGAGCCATTGACATAGCACTGTGTATACCATACTGACGAGCTAAATAATTGGCAGTCGCAACCACGCCACGCTTACGAGGATCCCCCCCTACCGCAATAGGCATATTGCGATAACGGGGATTGTCTCTCATTTCGACGGCGGCATAAAAACAATCCATATCGACATGAATAATTTTTCGCATAAAGGGTTTCACAATACTCAAATATAACTGTATAAATATACAATATTATACCTTAAATATTTGTGTAAACAACCTAAGGGAATTACTTAGTTAATTTATCAAAATCAATTAGACCATTCTTATCATAAGGATCGCCAATCCAACGAATCGATTCATGAAAATTAGGATTAACAATACTTTTTTCAGGAACATATAAGTTATAACTTAACCCTGCTAAATCAGACCAAGTATGAATCAAATCTTGAGTACTAAATTTTCGATCTACATAAGCTTGATAGTTATTAGGATGCGTTGCCACCCATGTTGGCGATTGCCAAAGCATAAATGGCACAGTATACATAGTTTTAGTTGGTGCCTTCTCGTTTCGCCCTAACACATTATGCGGTGGCGTTTGATAAACATCTTCACCATGATCTGAAAAATATAACATAAAACCATTTTCTTTACTGTTTTTGAAGATATTAAACAGTGTTGTTGTGACATAATCGTTATAACTTATTGCATTATCATAACTATTATATACATTTACTTTATCGTCATCGAGAAGATATGGAATACTTTCCTTATCTTTAAAAAGGTCATACTTACCGTCTTTTGGATAGCGGAACTCGTATTTCATATGCGTACCAAGCAGATGGATAACAATAAATTTCTTTTCAGCGTTGTCAGCTAGCACTTTTTTGAAAGGATCAAATACCGATTCATCATATTGTCTTGAACTTTGATTACGATCGTTATTCATATAAAACTGTTCATCGGCTTGTTTAGAAAACATAGTCAACATAGTATTACGCTTGGTCATGGTCTGCTGGTTAGTGATCCAAAATGTTTTATACCCTGCTTGCTTCATAAGATTTATTAATGAAGGAGTTTTAAGGTATAAATCGGGATGCTTCTCATCAGCAAAAGTTAACGCTTGTTGCAAAATTTCGATAGTATAAGGTCTTGATGAAACCACATCGTTAAATACAACAAAATCAGCATTATCTTTTTTAAACTGCTCAATTTGAGGTGTGGTATTTCGCCCATAACCATAAATACTCATCCTATTACGTGTTGTTGATTCACCAATGACTAACACCAACGTCCTAGGCGTATTACCGTTAGCATCTTTTAAATTTTCAACAGGAGGTAAAGTGTCTAAATGATTTAAAATATCTTCCATATTTTTAAGTTGAGATCGATAAGCTAAATAGCTATTAATAAGTTGCCATGGCACAGTTGTTTCCATACGCGTTAGTAAATGAGTTCCGGCTTTTTCAATAGATGATTTTTTTATTATCACACTAATAAACACAGGCATTATGGCATAAATAGCTATTAATAGTGATACAATCCATTTAGTAGAAGTTTTAATATAAACAGGTCTGACTTTGCTCCAAAGATAAACACCCACTAAACTATAAATAATCAATACCACAACTAATTTAATACTAAAATACTGCTGAACAAATTCGCTCGATTCACTATAATTTGATTCTGCCATAACAAAAAATACACTTTGCGAAAATTCTTGTCGATAAATCACAAAATAACCGACTGAAACCAAAGACAAAAAGCCGATAATAAGACCAAATATAGTCGCAATCTTTCTTGTATAATTAGGAAAAATCAAAACAGGAATAAGCCAAATCAAACTATAGATAATTGAATCGCGAAGTCCAATTGCATTGGAATGCCCCGAAAGAAAAATATATAACTGTAATGCACTAGAAAAATAAGTAAAAAATAAAATATTAAAGATAAGTGCTGACCAGCTAAATTTGTTGGTTGCTTTTATGTTTAGCATAGATATTTAATTTGCTTTGTTATTGATCATAAATTGCAATATATGCTTGGTAGATTAATAAAACCTTAAGCTTTAAATATCTAAATTTAAATATATAAATTATTAAATACTAACCTATTAATTTTTGGAGACATTTAAACCCAATATCTTTGCAATGTGATTATTTTCAGGTTGGTTTAATTGGTTTGGTAAACCATAAAAAACGATCTGTCCATTATCCACCACCAAACAACGAGAAAAATAACTAAGCGAATCATTAAGATTGTGTGAGACCATCATTAATGTCAAATCGAGCTCATCGCAAATTTGATCAACTAATGCTAACATCTCAAAGCGTAATGCTTGATCGAGAGCTGAAAATGGCTCATCTAACAATAAAATAGGTCGGCGTTGAATTAAACAACGAGCTAACGCAACACGTTGACTCTGACCACCTGAAAGGTGTTCAGGATAACGATTATTAAAACCAGTTAAACCAACTTTAGCTAACATATCATCTATTGTTTGGCGCTCCGATATATTTAATTTTGAACAAGGATTTATACCTAAACCAATATTTTGTTCAACATTTAAATGATCAAATAAATTATTATGTTGGAATAAAATTGAAACGGGACGCTTTCCTGGTTGAGTGTGAGTCATATTGTGATGATTAAGTAAAATTTGCCCAGAGTTTGGTGAAATAAACCCAGCAATCAAGCTTAACAATGAGCTTTTACCTGCACCACTTGGCCCAACAATAACCACCTTTTCTTTTGCAGTAATTTTGATATCAAAATGCATTTTAAAATTATCATATTGATAATTAATTTGATTCAGTTCGATCATAATCTATCACAACCAGTAAACTAAAAGATAATATTAGCAATAATGCAGCAGTTACAGCACTTTCATTATAATGATAATACGATATTTGCTCATATAAATAATAAGGTAACGTTGTGACTGACTGTCCACCAAATAACGCAATAATACCAAAATCACCCAATGATAATATTGCTGAAAAGGCAAAACTTTGGATAATTAACTTTTTTAGTGCTTTATATTCAATTAAATAAAAATGCCAAAAACCAGTAATATTAAGTGACTGGCTTAATTGCCAATAGCGTGATGTAACATCATACATTGGTGCAGCAAGATTTTTTAATATAAATGGCAGTGCCATTAAACTATTACAAAGCATTGTCAAAACACAAACAAAGACAGAACTATAAGCGTATGGAAATAACAATAAAAACAGACCTGACGCTAGCACCATGCTTGGAATAATTAAAATCAGCGATCCAATTAACATTAATCGATTACTCCAATTTATTTGCCGATAAATCAATAATCGGCTATTTGTATAAAGTAATAATAAAGATAGTAGCATTGCAATGCTGGCTGATCCAAAAGCAATTAATAACGAAAACATAACTGCACGTTGAAAGGCTACCGAAAAAAATGACCACTGAAAAAAATAAATGCCTTTTATTAATATAGTTATAATGGGTAGCAAAATAAATAATGCACCAATAACAATAATAACAATACTCGACAAAACTAAGCAAAACGAAGCTGGTAAACGATAATGTTTCTTAACATAGCGAGTGTTAAATTTATAGCTATAATTAAACTTTTGCATTAATCCCATAAAAAAAACACAACAAAGCAACTGCAAACACGCTAAAAGCACGGCTTGAATCAAATCAAATTCACGGATAGATTGATAAATAGCAACTTCAAGTGTGGTATATTTAGGCCCTCCTCCAAGTGCCAATACAATAGCAAAGCTAGAAAAACAAAGCATAAAGATGAGCGATGCCATAGGTAGCAATTGTCGACGCAATAGTGGCCATTCCACCAATTTAAAATAAGTAAAACTCGAAAAATTTAATTGAGCAGCTAATTGTTTGTGCTCGACTGGTACACTATTTAAGGTTTGATAAAACAAGCAACAAGCATAAGGGAAATTAAGAAATATATGAGCCAATAAAATACCTTTTAAACCATAAATGGATATCACAAAAGGCAAACCTAAATAATGACAAAACGACGCTAATAAACCATGTTGCCCATAAACGGATAATAACCCCGTTACCACAACCAACGTAGGAAAAATAAAGGTGATAGGCATAATGCGTAGCAATAGATTTTTACCCCAAAAATTGACTATCGATAGGGCTTTAGCCATCAATATTGCCAATAACACAGATAGCAATGTTGATAACGTTGCTTGAAATATTGTTATCCAAATAACATGTAATAAATAACTATCAAAATAAACAGTTAAATTGTTAGACTCAAAAGCAACCAAACATAGCGCAAATAAAGCTGTACCTAATACAACTAAGATCAAGCTTGCCGTGCTAATGCCAGGAATTAACGTTCTTAATTTCAACATTATACTGAATAAGACTACTTGCTAATGGTGGATTTCCATTCACGCACCCAGCTCTTTTGATTATTTTTAACTTGCTTAGCATCAAACTCGAGTGCTTTATTGACAGGTTTAATTTGCTGAAAAGCTTCAGGCAACGTTATATTAATAATTGGATACATGAAATTTTTTTCAGCAAATTGACGTTGTACATTAGGCGTTAATAAATATTGTAAAAAAGCACGTGCCAATTCGGGATGCTGACTATACTTAGTAATACCCGCAACTTCGACTTGGCGATAATGCCCTTCGTCAAAAATAGCAGCAGCATAACGATGATCATTATCATTCATAATATGTGCAACTGGCGAAGTGCTATAACTAAGCACAAAATCAGCTTCGCCTTTTAAAAATAGGCCATAAGCTTCACCCCAACCTTTGGTCACTGTCACTGTATTTTTTGCTATTTTCTGCCATGCAGATGCTGCATCATCACCATATATATTTTTCACCCAAAATAATAAACCTAATCCAGGAGTGCTGGTCCGTGGGTCCTCATAGATAATTTTCCAGTTGGCTTTATTATCAACTAACTCATGCATACTATGTGGTGGATTACTGATTTTTTGTTGATCATAAATAAAAGCGAAATAACCAAAATCATAAGGCATAAAATCACTATCCCACCAGTCGGTATTTAAATTATCTGGTTTAGTGATTTGATGAGGTATAACTATTTTGGCTTGTTTGGCTTGTTCTAAAAGATTATTGTCTAACCCTAAGATCACATCGGCATTGGTTTTATTACCTTCAAGGCGCATTCGATTTAAAACTGCCACCCCATCACCTAATGTAACAATCTCAAGTTCACAGTTACACTGTGCTTCAAACCCTTTCTCAATTGCTTTTCCTGGTCCCCATTCTGAAATAAAGGAATTATAACTATAAACAGTTAAGGTTGGTTTTACGTTGGCAGAATTTGCCATAAAAGGTACCGAAAATACCAAAGATAATAATAATTTTTTACAAAACATTTTGCCTCCAAAAATAGCAAATAAAAGACAAAAGGTTTGAGCAAGTGCAATAACTCAAATCCCTCCGCTGGCATGATCCAGTTCAGGTTCGGCGGGTTATGTTATCCTATCTAACATTCTCAGCCCTTTAGGGCACCCCGTTGAGAACATTAAGTAGTGTAGAGGTTAGCATAAGGATTGTAAACAACGGATGCGAAAAATTCCAATCCCCCCTTCAAAGATGATTTAAATTATCTTTTTGATTTTATGACATGTTCTTGTTTTTTTGCCATAAAATAAAAAATCGTTCTACCGTTCTAAATGCTCAAAAACAAACCGAGATAAATGCAACCAAACCTATCCATAACTAAATTAAAATACGCAGTTAATAAAATATTCGGACACCGAATAAATGACAAATAATAACTATTAAATGTTATAAAAAGAGGCTATTTTATGGAATGTACCCTTATATCAAAACAACAAAAAATTCAATAAAATCAATATGGTATCGGACGGTTTTTATGTTTTTTTTGTATTGAACATAAAACTCATTTAAAATAATTAATGAGTTTTATGTTTGTTAAGATAATTAAATAAAAGATTGATTATAATAATTAGTTACTTTTAGGCATTGCAACTAACTTTTTTAGGATAAAATTGAGAATGACTCCATAAAGTGGCAAAAAGAATAATCCGCAAATTAGAATTTTAAAACTATAGTCCATTAACGAAATTTCGATCCAATGATTTGCCATAAATTCATCGTTACTTTGATAAAATGCGATAGCAAAAAAGACAATAGTATCAATACCATTACCAAATATTGCTGATGCTGTTGGGGCAACCCACCATGATCTGTTTTTTCTTAAATAGTTAAAAACAGTAATATCCATTAGTTGTCCAACTAAATAAGCGGCAAAACTAGCCAATGCAATTCGAAATACGAAGCTATTAAATTCCGTCAATGCTGATAATCCAACCCAATGGGTTTCAAAAAATAGTACCGAAATCAGGTATGAAAATAACAATGCAGGAATCATTACCACAAAAATGATTTTTCTGGCTAAACTAGCACCATAAATTCGAATAGTCAGATCAGTAGTTAAAAAGATAAACGGAAAAGTGAATGCCCCCCAAGTTGTTTGAAAACCAAAAATTTCGAATGGAATTTGGACTAAATAATTGCTTGAAGCAATAACCAATATGTGAAAAAAAGCCAACCAGTAAAGCGCTTTTTGCTTTTGTTTACGGGTAAAACTTTTTTCTATCGATTCTGAATGAACATTTAAGTACATCTTTTTTCCTTTTTAATGGGGTGAGAGAACCCAATGATGAATGAATTTATTTAGCTTGAGCCATATATTCTTGTAGGCCCTTATTGCGCAATAAACAACTTGGACACTTACCACATCCCCCTTCAACACCGTAATAACAGGTGTGGGTATGTTTTTGAACATAATCAAGATAACCTAGTTTATCAGCCATTTCCCACGTTTGCGCTTTAGTCAAATACATCAGTGGCGTGATGAGATTAAACGCATAGTCCATGGCTAAATTCATTGATACATTCATTGATTTAATAAAGACATCACGGCAATCTGGATAACCACTAAAATCGGTTTCACAAACTCCAATAATAATGTCAGAAATTCCTTGTTGCTTAGCATGACAGCCAGCCAAAAGTAAAAAAAGCATATTACGCCCATCAACGAAGGTATTGGGGTAATCGCCATCTTGAGCGGCTTTAATTTCTTGAGCGTCATCAATCAACGCATTATTTGTAGTTTGTTTGATAACTGAAGTATCAATGACGGTTTGTTTAATACCAAGATCATCAGCAATCCATTTAGCTTTTTCAAGCTCTATTGCGTGACGTTGACCATAGTGAAAACTGATTGCCTGAACGTTTTCACGTCCATAATCAGCAATGGCTTGCAGTAAGCAAGTGGTTGAGTCTTGCCCACCAGAAAATATAACTAGTGCTTTACGAGTTTGCATTAACTGTTCCTGTTTGGATAGATTAGATTAGCGATTATCCACTTTTTCTGGATACATGTCGTGATTGGCTAATCGATTAGCCGCAACTTGTTCCCAATGAGTATCCGATTTGCCATAATTGGCATAAGGATCAATCGAAATGCCACCTCGCGGAGTGAATTTTCCCCAGACTTCGATATATTTAGGATCCATTAATTTAATCAGATCTTTCATAATGATATTAATGCAATCTTCATGGTAATCGCCATGATTACGAAAGCTGAACAGATAAAGTTTTAACGATTTACTTTCGACCATTTTAATATTGGGCACGTACGAAATATAAATTGTCGCAAAATCAGGTTGCCCTGTGATAGGACAAAGACTAGTAAATTCTGGGCAATTAAATTTAACAAAATAATCGTTATTCGGATGTTTATTATCGAACGTTTCGAGTATTTCAGGACAATAGGTTGTTGGATAGCGAACAGACTGATCGCCTAGTAGTGTAATTTTACTCATTATTTTTCCTTAGTTTTTTAGCGTGGGAGGTTCACGAACCACGTAACAAGGCGCACACCATACTCTTTTTGCTTAAAAAAGTCTAGTATAGCAAGATGGTTATACAAAATATAAAACTAACACCATCAACAATAGCCATCGATGGTGTTAATGATAAAAATGTTGTTAGAAAGTAAGAAAACTGGAAAATAGTCTAATTATTATAGCTTACTTTGATCCCAATTCTTTATAAAAATCAGATAATTTAGTTTTAGCTTCATCAAGTTCCATTTTGGCATCAGATAATTTTGTTTGTTGTTTGATAATTTTCTGTTTATTACCTTTTGCTCTTGCTTGTTCTAATTCTTTAGTCCTTTCAGCCACTTTATTTGATTTTTCATTAATCTTTTTTTTGTATTTGGCTTCTAAATCATCATTTGAACAATGCTCATTTACTTCGCGTAATGCTTTTTCAAGCCCTTGGATTTGATGAGAATTATTATTTTTTTTAGCATAATCAATCTGTTTTTCAATGGACTGTTTTTTGCTTTCACACGTTAGTCCCTCTGATTGGCCATTTGAGGCATAAGCACCAAATGAAAATGAAATAGCCAAAGTAATAATACTTAATTTACAGAATAACCAACTTACTGATTTCATATAAATTTTCCTTAAGTTTATTTTCTTAATTGAACACAATTGACTTTATGATCTTTACCTTTAGTTAGAATAAGGTTCGCTCGTTCTTTTGTAGGTAAAATATTTTCAACTAAATTTAATTCATTAATTTCTCGCCAAATACGGTTAGCAATATTTGTAGCTTCATGTTCTGGAAGTTTTGAGTAGTGATTAAAATAAGAGTTAGGATCGCTAAATGCACCCTCCCTAAATTTTAAAAACCGATTTACATACCAATCATGTAATAATGACATATCAGCATCAACATAAATTGAAAAATCGACATAATCCGAAACAAAAACTCGGTTATTCGCTTGTGGATAATTCAGTGTACTTTGCAGTACATTCAAACCTTCAAGAATCAAAATGTCAGGACTATCAATAACGATTTCTTCATCTTCGACAATATCATAAACTAAATGAGAATAAACTGGTGCTTTAACTTGTGCCTGTCCTGATTTTATATCAGCAACAAAATTAAGCAATTTTTTTATATCGTAAGACTGAGGAAACCCTTTTTTATTCATTATTCCACGTTCTTCAAGGCATCTATTTGGATATAAAAAACCATCGGTTGTTACCAAAGCTACTTTGCGATGTTCAGGCCTACGGGTTAATAGTGCTTGTAGCACTCTGGCGGTAGTACTTTTACCTACAGCAACACTGCCTGCAATGCCAATAATGTAAGGTGTCTTTTGACTTTTACCTAAGAATTTAGATAAGACAGCTTGCCGATTAAAATTATTGCTGATGTAATAATTAAGTAATCTAGATAAAGGTAAATAAATTTCACTCACTTCATCCATGGATAAATCTTCATTAATACCTTGTAACGAAACTAATTCATCTGCTGTTAAAGTCATTGGTACAGTATTACGTAAGCTAGCCCATTCTTGACGATTAAATTTCAGATAAGGGCTTAAGTGATTTTTCATTTTATATTGTTCTCTAATTCGGTCTAACAAATTTATTTGGCTCAGATTATACATAAATTTCTTTTTTTACAATCTTAAATTAGCCTGACGTCTTCATCATAGCTATATTTTGGACTTACTGATAAAATACGTTTGTAAAATGATTAACCCTAATATTAGACAGAGATTTTATGTTAAAAAATAAATCAAAACAGAAAGCTAAAAAAAGCCGTCAAGAGATTAATGAAGAATCTCGGGAACTGAAACGTAAACGCAAACACAAAGGTTTACCAAGTGGATCTCGCTTTAATAAGCTAGATAATAATAAAAATAAAAATTCGACAAAAACAACCAAAGATCCAAGAGTGGGTAGCAAAAAACCTATTTCTTTAATTATTGAAGATTCTAACAATATAGAAAAACCTGTTAAACAATCTAAACCAATTAAAACGATTTTATCGCCACAACAAGAATTAGAACAGTTAGAAAACGATCCAAAATTAGATATGTTACTTGATCTAGTCGAGCAAAATGTCAAACTCACTAAAGATCAACAAATTTATCTTGATAGCAAATTGAATCGTATCGATGAACTGATGCAAGAGCTTGGTTATACTGATGACGACTTTGATGATTTTGAAGAATTAGACGAAAAGAAAGAAGATATTGTTAGTTTATTAAAACGAAACTAATGATAGTAAAATATAATCGGCAATCGTGATAGCATGTGTCTTGATATCAGTAGGAATATAATCTATTGGATTATATTCCTACTGATAATTTAAACTTAGAATCCATTATTTTTATTCAGTCAATTAATAATTAACAGTGAGCAAATCATAGTGCCAATATTAATTATGTTAAGTTTATATTTTGGGTTGTTGATTTGCACATTGTTATATTTAAATAAAACTAATCGAATCAAAATTAAAACCAAAATCAAGAACCAACAAAAAACAATAGTAAAAATTCATAACAATAACAATACTAAAGATAGACATAAGTGGAAGTAAAAAGCATGACTGATACGCAATTATGGGATCAAGCGTTAATTGAAAAATATAATTATTCTGGCCCAAGATATACCTCTTACCCTACTGCACTTGAATTTAACGAAAAATTTAACGAGCAGGAATTTTTATCGGCGGCAACTCGTTATCCCACAAAACCACTGTCGCTTTATGTGCATATTCCATTTTGTCATAAGCTTTGTTATTTCTGTGGTTGTAATAAACTTATTACTCGCCAAACACAAAAAGTTACCAAATACCTTGATATTTTAGATATTGAAATTGCTGAACGTGCAAAATTATTTAAACATCGCACGGTAACACAAATGCACTGGGGGGGGGGTACACCGACTTTTTTAAACGATGCCGAAATTACTCGATTGATTAGCTCGTTAAAAAAGCATTTTAATTTTGTTGCTAATGCCGAACTATCCATCGAAATTGATCCGCGTGAAATTACACCGCAAACAATTGACCATTTAGCAAGTGTTGGTTTTAATAGGTTAAGTATGGGAATTCAAGATTTTAATCACGAAATCCAAAGCCTAATTAATCGTGAACAAGATGAAAAATTAATACGGTCTCTTATTAATCAAGCACGTAAAAATAATTTTCACTCAATTAGTTTAGATTTAATTTATGGCCTACCAAAACAAACCATTGAAAGTTTTGCCGAAACGCTTAATAAAGTGATTGAGATTTCTCCCGATCGTTTAAGTGTTTTTAATTATGCCCACTTACCAAGCCGTTTTGCTGCCCAACGAAAAATTAAAGATGATGATTTGCCTAATGCCAATCAAAAATTACAGATCCTACAAACAAGTATTAAAAAGTTAACTGAATCTGGTTATCAATTTATCGGCATGGACCATTTTGCTAAGCCTTATGATGATTTAGCTATTGCTCAACAAGAAAATAAATTGCATCGTAATTTTCAGGGGTATACAACTCAAGGTGATACTGATTTACTTGGACTTGGTGTGTCGGCCATTAGTATGTTAGGTGATAGTTATGCGCAAAATCAGAAAGATCTAAAAATCTATCAAACCCAAGTTGAGCAAAAAGGGCATGGATTATGGAAAGGATTCACTTTAAACCGTGACGATAAAATTCGTCGTGATGTGATAAAACAGCTTATCTGCCATTTTCATTTAGATAAAAATGTTATTGAACAACAATACCAAATTCAATTTGATGATTATTTTGCTGAAGATTTAAAATTACTGGCGCCATTGCAAAAAGATGGATTAGTGACAATCAATAACAATATAATCGAAGTCCAACCTAAAGGACATTTATTGATACGCAATATTTGTATGTGCTTTGATATTTATATGCGAAAAATGGCAAGGCAGCAGCAGTTTTCTAGGGTTATTTAATTTGAAGTCGTTTGTCAAATTGCTGTAAACAATATGAGTAATTCCTACAAAGTAAATATTATGTTAATATTTAGTCTAATTTAATAAAAAATAACAAATAAATTATTTGTTTTATTGTGATTAAAGGTTAGCTTTTAAATTCACAATTTTAGCCTTTAGACATGAAATTTTTATTTTTAATAAGGAGTATATTGATAAAATGGCATTGATGAATAAATTAGTAGAAGTATTTCCAACTCGCCCTTTAAAAGTCATGAAGTTAAAGCAAGAAAGCTCATTACATCAAATAAGAAGATTACTTGCAGCAATACTTCTCTTTGCGTTAGCTTTATTTATGGCCATAAGAAATTATCCTGGATTAATTGATGATTATAAAATATCACAGAATCCAGTTGTGGTTGACTATGATGTAGAAGGAACATGTCGTGCAAGACGTATGGTTGATAACTGTTCAGTAAAAATTACCACTGATACAGGACAAGTTATTAAGCGTGATTATACTTTCATTGGGGGAAAAAAGGAAATTATCAAGTTGTAACTGTCGCTTCAGCCGATGATCCATCACTAATAACAATCAATTTAGCTATTGATAATATGCGGACTGTATTTTTGACTACTACTGTTCTTATTCTTTTATTGTTGTTGGTTACATGGATGAGTTTAGGATGTTTCTTAAGAACACATAAAATGATAAAAGTTATCAATGAAATTAACGGGCAAAAATTAACACCTGTTATTGTACCAGTTAAATTAGTCTCTTATGGTAAAATAATAACTGCCTTATATCGTGCAAGCAATACACAAGGAATAAATGCTAAATATGCAGCCAATTTTAATAAAGACTCAAACGGAGGACCAATCATTATAGGTGATAAGATTAGAAATAAATGTAATGTGTTGGCCGTAGTTGGAGAAAGCAACTCCGTTCCTATTCTTCTTGACCAAGAATTTATGCGCTGTGATTTTACTTATAATGAAATGCAGGCATTAAAAGAAGCTCTCTCTTAATCCAGATATGATATCAAGAATAGTGAAATCAGTTTGTTTTTAAATAGTTAAATTTTATACATAGGGCGATAACATCGCCCTATTTTTTTAAACAAAATAAACAAACTACACTTATTAATGGCTTGCTAGATAAACCTTAAATTTTGTCGTTTGTGCAATCACTTCAACGCTTTTGAATGTTTCATCTAAAATGGTTTGATACGGTAAAAATGAATTTGCCACAATGCACAAATAACCATTTAATTTTAGGTGTTTTTTTGCTTCTTTGATTAACGTATTGACGGCAGTGTAATCAGTCTGTTTACCATCATGAAAAGGTGGATTCGAAACAATAAGGTGATATTTATCATTTAGATTTGAAAAAACGTCACTCGCTACAACTGTGGCATTAACATGATTACGGTTTAACGTGGCTTTACTTGATTCAATTGCTGCACTGCTTACATCAGATAACGTTAGTGCTATATCAGGGTATAATTTCCCTAGTACCGTGGATAAGATGCCCGAACCACATCCCACATCTAATACATTACCTTTAATGATATCAGTATGATCCATCAATGCATTTAACAGTAGTTCACTGCCAGCATCTAACCCTTTTTGGCTAAAAACACCGGGTAAACTTTTGATTTCAATATTCTGATTTTCAATAGTTAAATGATAACTTAACCACCATTCATCAAGATCAAAAGCTAAACGGCTATCCGCCTGAAAATGATATAAGCCACAGCGCCTTGCACTATCGATTTTTTGAATTGTACCAAAATCACTCAATAAAGTTTCCGCACTTTTTACACCGGTTCTATTTTCACCAATAATAAAAATATCACTACCTTTTGGCATATTATGCAATAAATAAGAAAGCTGGAATTGTGCTTCACTTTTAGTTTTTGGCCAATAGTAAATCAACGTATTCATTCCAACGTAAAAATCCGCTTCAGGCAATAATGAAAAATAGGTGTGATTGCCTCGTGCACTAGTTTTTAGACGTAAATAAGTATGAAATTGTGTGCAATGAATCTTAACTTGATTTGCCGACATAATAGATGGATAACTATCCTGAATATCACCAGCTATCAACACATTTTTATCGTTAAAAAATGTTTGGTGACGCTCAAGTACTTGACTTGCTGGAGTAAAAGCAGATATTGCCATATTTCCTCAATGAAAAACCTTTATAAATTGATGCATTGATTATACAATTAACTATCTTTAATCTCTAATAAAAAACAGTAAGTCAATAATGACACAACAAGATTGGTACCTAAAACAGTGCAATATAACTCAATACGTTTTGAGGAATGCCAATGTTTTCAAAGGTGAAATAGCAACACAAATAAGTGAAGACATTAGGTTGATTGTGGTTGCAGAACAAAAACCAACACAAAAAATCTATTATGATATTTTAAATGCTATCCATCTAACTGAAGAACAAGTATTGTTTTTAACGCCACAACAATTAATTATTCCTGCTGATGAAATTAAAACAGTAATTTGGTTTATTGATATTACCTTGGATGAGTCATGGGTTAACCCATTAACTATTCAAACAACCAGTCTAGATCAGCTTGCAAAAACACCACAACAAAAACGCCAACTATGGCAAAAATTATGTCAATATGAAAACCATTTCCACCCTGACCGAACATGATTTAATAGAAGCTTTTGAATTAGAACAGATTTGCCATGCTATTCCTTGGTCAAAACAGACATTCTTTTCAAACCAAGGTGAGCGTTATCTCAATTTTAAAATAACGATTAATAATCAAATGGTTGGATTTTGTATTTGTCAATATGTAGCAGATGAAGCAAATTTATTTAACATTGCAATACATCCCGATTTTAGAAAGCAAGGACTAGCAAGAGAGCTGCTCAACCATTTGATAGATGCGTTAATTACGATAAAATCACCCTGCCCAATCTCAACACTTTGGCTTGAAGTCAGACAATCAAATACGCCAGCAATTAAGCTATATCACACACTAGGATTTAACCAAATAACGATTAGAAAAAATTATTACCCAACAACTAATGGTAAACAAGAAGACGCTATTATCATGGCATATACTTTAGCTTTATGATTTACCGTTAAAATTAGCAAAAGGAAAAAAGTGTAATGTCACAAAATAGAGCTTTACTCTTTATTAATGGCGAGCCACCACAACGCGACTTTCAACATTTAGATAAGTATACTTATATTGCTTGCACAGATGGGGCTTACCATAATTATCTGTCGACCTTGTCAATCGAACCAAACTTCATTATTGGCGATTTAGATAGTTATAATCCTAACAAAGCAATTCCATCTAAAACTCAAATTATTCACACACCCGACCAAAATAAAACCGATTTTGAAAAAGCAATTTTGTTTTTAGCAAGTAAAGGGGTGAAAGCATTTGATGTTTATGGAGCTAGTGGCCATGCTAGCGATCACTTTTTGGGAAATATTTCTGTTGCAATGAAATACTATCATCAGTATCAAATCACTTTTTATGATAATTATTGCCATTTCTTTTTTGCCAAACAGCATCAAGAAATAACCAATATAAAAGATCATATTATTTCACTAATGCCACTTTCAAAAGTAACCGGTGTAACCATTACTGGCTTTCAATACCCCTTAATTGATGCCACATTGTCGCTTGGAGAATTTGTTAGTTTAAGAAACAAGGCAATTAGTGACTTAGTTAAAATATCTTTTAAAAATGGTGATTTAATGGTTTTTGTCAAAAATTAAAGAATCTTAATTGACATGTAAGTTTACATTACCTTACAATGACTTTACAAAAATAAGTATAATTATCAGTCAAAGGAAATTTACATGCTTTTAAAAAAAATATCAGCCCTTGTTTGTTTTTCATTTTTTTCTTGTATATCTTTTGCACAAGACAATAATGAACAAAACAAAACTGATAAAGTGATCGATACATTTCTTCAATGCAATAGTCGGTTTTTTGAACAATTATCTGAACATGAACAAGTAATGAGTCAATACGTTGATTTAACGAAAACTCCAGATAATGTAACCTATATTCCTGTCGAATCTACTCAACAATCCGGCAACAATAAAGTTATGTTTAAAAAACCATTTATGTATCACAACTTAAAAGTGATTGGTTACCAAAATATTTATATCCCAACGGCTTTATCTGGTCAGTTTTTTTACTGGGGATTTATTTTTGATAATAAAGAAGATGAAATTATAAATTCTTTAAATAATATTAACTGGTCGCTATACAACACTAATATTTATATTGCAAACGCTAAAATTTATGATCGCAAAGCAAAACCTTCAGCATGGGAAGATGATATTTATGCTATTGACGGTGTTATTCCAAGGTTTGGTACAATAAACAAAGCGATTTATTTAGAACCTATTGAGAATAATCAAAGCAGTATTTTTTGTTCTATTCAAGGCGATTTAGATAAAGAAATGATTATTGCCACTCGCCCAGATCTAAAACCAATCATAGAAAAACAAGAAGCTGAACGAGAACAACGAATTAAGGCACACCAAGAAAAAATGCAACAAGAAAAAGAAAAACAACAATCTCAATCACAAACTAATCCAACAGAAACTAACTCAAAAGATGGAGATAACATTTAAATGAAAAAGGTCAGTTTATTTTTAATTCTCTTTTCTTTTGCAACATTCAGCCATGCCGCTGGTGAAGTAGCTGATACCAACACCAAAGCAAATGAAAACAGTGCCGTTGAAAGTTTAAAAGATCCTAGAGTAGGAGAACAATTCATTCCAACCTCAAAAACTAACGAAGATAATACTATTGGTTATTCATTTTTAGATAGAAAATCAATCAAACGTCACCCTTTCAACTCCAGAATTCGTGTATTTAGTGAAGTCACTAATTACAGTCCTGCATTGGTGCAAAAAAATGATGACGGTACTAAAACACCCTATCACTCCATAAAAATTGAATACTATGCCAATTGTGACAAAATGGAGTTAGCTAAAGGAAAACTTAGGACCATTGAAAATAACTTTGGCGACGGTAAATTAGTAAATACTCTTGAAATTCCAAACCGTTGGGTAGCTGTCACTCATGATAATGAGCAATATAAATTACTTGCTATTGCTTGTTCATTACCTCTTGCTAATTAATAATAATTAAATAAGCACCTATTTTTACTCTTGCCACCTTGCTGTGGCGGAGTATATTCATTTATGCTAATATCATTCCATTATTTATTTAAATGAATATCCCTTTATGAATATCACAGAATTCCACACCCTTACCGATCAATTATTCAATAAAATCGAACTATTTTTAGATGATTATGTCGATGAACATGACATCGATCTAGATTATGAAACAAATGGCAATGTTATTACCATTAGTTTTCCCAATGGTAGTAAAATCATTGTTAATACCCAAGAACCACTCTTTCAGGTATGGTTAGCCACACAAAAACAGGGTTATCATTTTGATTACGTTAATAATAGTTGGATTTGCAATCGAACCGACAAGTCCTTTGACCAAATTTTTTCTGAATCTGTAAAAGAACAAGCTAATTAATAATATTTATAAAAAAGGGAATTAGCTTAATACTGAATTCCCTTTCAATAGAGTAAATTACAAATTTATTTTCAAATAATTTATAATAAAGTAAGATTTGCCAATTTAACTACTAACCATTTAATACCTTCATTAACAAAAGCAATTTGCACTCGTTTATGATCACCTTCACCATCAAGATTAACAATAGTTCCTTCACCAAAACGTTTATGTGACACTTTACGGCCTAATTTATAACCATCACATTGAGGTTTCTTTTTAGGAGGATAAGATTTTCTTTTCTCAAATGACATAGTACCCTGATAACTAATTTCATTTAATTTATCAGCTGGCAATTCAGATAGAAAACGTGAAGGTAAATTACGTTCTTCACGACCATATAGACGCCTTATCTGAGCTAATGACAATGTTAGGCATTTACGTGCTCTAGTAATGCCAACATAGGCAAGACGCCTCTCTTCTTCCATTTTGTCGAACTCTTGGGAGGATCTTAAGTCTGGAAATATACCCTCCTCTAATCCAACAATAAACACATGATCAAATTCAAGACCTTTAGCTGAATGCAGGGTCATCAACTGAACTGAATCTTGTTCATTAATTACATCCCTACTTTCTAGTGAGGTATAAGCCAAAAACGATTCTAAAACCGTCAATGTTTTACCTGTTTTACTATCTTGAATAACAGTATTTTCATTAGAACGATAGAATTGCTCAGCAGCTGACACGAGTTCTTCAAGATTCTCTATTCTTGCTTGCCCTTTGATACCAGGTTCTTGTTCATACATTTGCAATATACCTGATAACCTAATAATCGTATCAATTTGCTTATATAATGGTAATGCATTCACTACATCATAGATATATTCCATCAATTCAAAAAAACGGCCCATATCCGCACGCTGTCTTTCAGCCAATACATTACTTTGTATTAGCGTTATACTCGCATCCCACAATGAAATATTATGTTGTTTTGCTATCAATCTAACTTTATCTAACGTGGCATCACCAATACCTCGTGTTGGTGTGTTAATTGTAGCTTCAAACGCCATATCATTATTGTGATCATGCAATAGTCGTAAATAAGCAAGCGCTAATTTGACTTCTTGGCGTTCATAAAAACGAATAGAACCATAAATTTGATAAGGTAACCCTGCTTGTAACAAAGTATCTTCAAGTATGCGTGATTGCATATTATTACGGTATAAAATAGCGCAATTAGAAAACTTTTCACCTTCTTGATGGCATTTTTTTATTTGATCAACAACAAACCTTGCTTCATCAATATCATTAAAACCAATATAAAGTGAAATCTGTTCTCCATCACCTCTATCTGTCCACAAGTTTTTGCCAAACCGATTTTTATTTTGTGCTATTAATTTATTGGCTACATCTAAAATATTACCTGTTGAGCGATAGTTCTGCTCTAAACGAATAATTTCAGTTTCTGGATAATCTTTACTAAATAACTTAAGATTATCTGCATTGGCACCACGCCAACTATAAATGGACTGATCATCATCACCCACAATCATCACATTAGCTGTATTGCCTGCTAGTTTTTTTACTAACTGATATTGAATCTTATTAGTATCTTGAAATTCATCGATGAGTATATTATAAAAACGATTGTGACAATAATCTAAAACTTCTTTATCACGGCAAAGTAGCTCATGGGTTCTTAGAATTAATTCAGAAAAATCAACATAGCCAACTTTATCACAAATATATTGATAGTCATGATAAATTGTTTTCCACATGGCTTGTTTAGGATCTTCAGGAACAATGTCATCAGAACGAAGTCCCTTCTCTTTTTGAGAGGAAATAAAACTAGCACACTGCTTAGCAGACCACTGTTTTTCATCCATTTTAAGTTCACGAAAAATTCGCTTAATAAGTCTGATTTGATCTTCTGTATCAATAAGTTGAAAATTAGGCGGTAACTTAGCTTGCTCAGGGAACATTCGTAATAAGCGATGGGTTAACCCATGGAATGTACCCACCCACATACCATTAAAATAACCTTCCCCTACTAATGCTTGAATACGTTCTTGCATTTCAGAAGCTGCTTTATTGGTAAAAGTGACCGCAAAAATTGAACCTGGCGAATAATGCTTTTCAATACAAAGCCAAGCAATACGATGGACTAAAACTCGTGTTTTACCACTACCAGCACCTGCAAGAACAATGGAATATTGATTATCAGTGGTAACTGCATTTTGTTGTTCTATATTCAGACCATCTAATAATGATTTACAAACTTCCATTAGATTCAAACCTATTTCGATAATTGAAAACGTCAACCAACACTAATGTTGGGTGTGCTTTAATATTTTTGCCATATTTTAAGATATATTTGCCGACTGCAATCAAATAGAAAATAAAAATATGGCTTACTCATTAAATATAACACAATGTCATACCTAACAAAAATCAACCAATCTTTACGTAAATTAACTGTTTATTTACACAGTTAAAAGAAACATTATAGCAGATTCTCTAATTCTGGCAATTGTGTTATTTCGATGTGAGGTAAACATCTAGTATCATTAAGCTGAAAAATATCCTGATTATAAATATTAATAAAGCAAGCTAAAAAGCCGTTATCAATTGCTCCATTAACATCCGTTAATAAATTGTCACCCACATGTAAAATAGAGTGTGATGGAATATTAAGTTTGTGAGATGCTAAGTCAAAAATTTCAGGAAAAGGTTTTGAACGGCCATGTTCACCACCACGTAGTGAAAATTGAAAATAATCACCTAAGCCAATTTTGTTAATATCAACATTACCATTAGTAATAACAGCCAAAGGATATTTAGTGGCTAATTTAGTTAATAGTGTATGCGTTGATTCAGGAACGTTCATCTTATGCCGCCAAACATTAAAACAACTCATTGCTTCGTCGATGACATCAGCAAATTTTGATGCTGGTATATTAGTTTTATTTAATAGCGATGTAATTGTTTGAATTCGCCAAACAATAACATCGTGATAAATTTCGGGGTCAGATGCAAGTACAGCACGCTTTTCAGCAAAATATTCGGGTAGCGTAAGCGTGCGTAATTGTTCATAACCTTGAAGGGTTTTGATCATTTCGTCTTCCGCTTTTTCAACGATCATGCTGTTATTGTATAACGTATCATCTAGATCGAAAGTAAACGCCTTAATCGTATAAATAGATCGATAAAAGTGCATCGTTATTTTCCCCTTTTAGCGCGTGGATGGGCTGAATCGTAAACTTCAGATAGATGTGTAAAATCTAAATGTGTATAAACTTGGGTCGTTGATAAATCAGCATGCCCAAGCAACTCTTGTACTGCACGTAAATCGCCACTTGATTCTAACATATGAGTTGCAAAAGAATGACGTAATTTGTGAGGATGAACATGACTGCTTAGTCCTTGTTTAACTCCCCACTGAGCAAACCGTTTTTCAACATTTCGTGGTGAAATACGCTTACCTAATTTAGAAATAAATAAAGCATCATCTTGTGGTGCTAAAAAACCTCTCATTAACAACCAGTGTTTAATCCATTTGATAGATTCTCGTCCCAATGGCAATTTTCGCTCTTTATTCCCCTTACCCATTACGCGAATTTCACCATCAATAAGATTCAATTCTCGACAATTAAGACCGACTAATTCAGAAAGGCGTAAGCCAGAACCATACATAACTTCAAGCATAGTTCTGTCACGAACAGAAAGCGGATCGTTATGATCAATATCAAGCAGTTGATTAATTTCGTCAATATCAATATTTTTGGGTAAGTGTTGACCTAATTTTGGGTTTAGCACACCTCGAGCCGGATTAGCAGTAAGCAGCTCATTTTTAACCATCCAATCACAAAAACTACGCAATGCAGAAAGTCTTAACGATAAGCTTCTTGCTTGTAATCCTGTCTGTTTGCTACGACTGATTAACAATCTAACTGCAGATGAATCCAAATTTTGCCAATTCGAAATTTCAGCTTCACTTGCCAACGAAATAAGCGCATAAAGTTGACGCCGATAATTAATCTGAGTATTTAAGCTTAACTGCTTTTCTGACTTTAGATAATTTAAAAATTGATCAACAGGCAACGTTAATGCCATATTATCATTTTTATTAGACTGCGCCATGATATGTCCTTATTTTGTTCGCATAATCCATCTACTAATTAAAATTGGTAAAATTTCACTCATTTTTTCAAGTACTAATGTTCCTTGCCCAGCTTGATAATGTTCTGGATTAGCACTAGTAAACATTAAAAGCCCCAAATCACCAAATTGACCTAACAAAGATAATGCCACTGAGCCAACATAACCATGTTCATCAGGTAATAAAAAATCAAGCTCAGTTGAATTTAATGTACCTAAATATTGTTGACTATACTGGAAATGTCTAACACGAATAAAATCAAATTGTGATGAATCTAAAGCTATATGATGGTAATTTGATGGCGCACTAAGCAACCATTTGTCACCAAAAAGATATAAATAAGCACCACTAAGTCCTAATGATTTTGCCCATGTGTTTAATAAAACAATAAGTTGATTTAGATCCTGTGCTTTAATTAATTCAATTTGTAGATCCATTAGCTGATTAAACAACAATTCGTTGGCACTGGCATGTTCCAGTAATAATGAAATTTCGCACTCTAATTGGTTAATTTTATTGCGCTGACGCGCCATGTTCCATTCTGGTAAAGAAATCATTCCCCTGACAGGATGAGGCACTCGCATACACTCAACATGCCGAGCATTTCTCATAAAAAAGTCAGGGTTATCAATAATATATTGGCAAACGATTTCATCATTTAATTTTAATGATGAAGGCGAGCGTCGAGCTTTTTTTGCTCTTAAATTTCGTGTGTTTTTACCAACCATAATTAGCGTCTATTATATTACCGTGTTATCTCATATTTTACTGTCTTCCCTTTAATAAAAAATTCAATAAAATCAATATTCTAGCAGAGAGTTTTCGCTTTATAATTTTCTGACAACACGTTTTAGAGTTTATCGGAATTGATATTAAAGTTAAATAGCAATAAAACCATCATATACATGTGTAGCAGGTCCAGTCATATAAAGTGGTTGATTTCCACCTTTCCATTCAATCAATAATTTGCCACCAGGTAAATTAACATTAACATGTTGGTTTAATAATCCTTGATTGATGCCTACTGCCACCGCTGCACAGGCGCCAGTACCACAAGCTTGTGTTTCGCCAACCCCACGTTCAAATACACGTAAATTAATGTTATTGCGATCAATAATATGCATAAATCCAATATTGGCACGTTCAGGAAAGCGTTCATGTTGCTCTAATAATGGACCTAGTGTTGTCACTTCTGCAGTTACAATATTATCAACTTGAACAACACAATGTGGATTACCCATAGATGCAACACCACATAATATAGTCTGTTCTTGTGCTCGGATTATATAAGTTTTTTCTTCTTTGATAGCTTTGAAAGGAATTTTGTTAGGTTCAAAAATAGGCTGTCCCATATTAACACGCACGGTATTATCATCATTTACGGTTAAAACAATATTGCCTTTCATGGTACTAACTTTTAACACTCGTTTTCGGCTAAGGCCTTTTAAACGAACAAAACGTGCAAAACAACGCGCTCCATTACCACATTGCTCAACTTCAGAACCATCTGAATTAAAAATACGATAATGAAAATCACTATCTGGTACATAAGGTGGCTCAACAATAAGAAGTTGATCAAACCCGACACCAGTATATCGATCTGCCATACGTTTAATCATTTCTGTCGAAAGATGAACATTCTGCGTCACAGCATCAATAACCATAAAATCATTTCCGAGTCCATGCATTTTTGAAAAGTTCATCGCTAGTTTACCTTCTGTTGTCAAACATGTTTTTATTTTTTACTTTTAGTTAAAATTGTTTATCAACATCAACTAAAAGAGGAATGCTATTATGACTAAGCATTCAATAACCTGTTAAATATTATAAAACTACTTCACCTCGCCACAAATCATCAAAGGATTCACGCTGGCGAATTAATTTATGTTGTTTATCATCAATAAGCAACACTTCTGCTGGCCGTAAATGGCTATTATAATTCGATGCCATACTAAAACCATAAGCACCAGCACTACAAATTACCAACAAATCATCTTGTTTAACCGAAAGCTCACGCTGATAAGCCAATACATCGCTAGATTCGCAAATAGGCCCCACAACATTATAGACCCAAAATTCATCACCAGCCTGTGGTTGCTTTTCAGGTAACACTCTCATCCAAGCATCATAAAGAGCGGGTCGAATTAAGTCATTCATACCTGCATCGACAATTGCAAAATGGTTATTATCTTGGTGTTTGGTATATTCCACCTTAGTAATTAGCAAACCTGAATTAGCAACAATCGAACGCCCAGGTTCGAACAAAATTTCAATATCAGGATAATCAACTAATTTGTTCTTAAGCTCGGTCACAAGTTGCGACGCTGTTGGTGGTTGTTCGTTATCATAACAGACCCCTAAACCTCCACCTAAATCAATATGTTCAATTACAATATTATTAGATTGCAATTTATCAACCAAAACGAGTATACGATCGGCAGCATCAAGAAATGGTGACAATTGAGTTAATTGAGAGCCAATATGGCAATCAATACCAACGATTTTAATGTTAGCTAATGAGCTTGCCTTTCGATAAACATCTAAAGCTAACTCATAGCTAATACCAAATTTATTTTCGCGAAGACCTGTTGAAATATAAGGATGTGTTTTAGCATCCACATCAGGATTGATTCTCAATGAAATCGGTGCAATTTTACCTAATCTTTTAGCAACTTCATCAACCCGGTATAATTCAGCCTCAGATTCAACATTAAAGCACTTAATACCAACTTCAAGCGCACGTTCAATTTCAACTATTGATTTAGCCACACCTGAAAAGACGATTTTTTTAGGATCGGCTCCTGCTTTTAATACTCGTTCTAACTCACCTTGTGAAACAATATCAAAACCAGCGCCCAGTTTTGCAAGTAAACTCAAAACTGCCAAATTACTATTAGCTTTAACCGCATAACAAACCAAATGTTTATTATTAACCAAAGCATGTTCATACTCTAAAAACTGTTTACTTATGTATTCAGCCGAATAAACATATAATGGTGTACCATATTGCTTAGCAAGATCTGCTATCGCTATCTGATTGGCAAATAAGCGATTATGTTGATAATTTAAAAAATCCATCACTTTATTCCATTATGCAGTTTTAATAAATAAATCAGATTGAATTGAGACTGTGGTTATTTTTGCTTGTTGCATTGCTGTTTTTTCAACTGGACGATAGAGCGGGCCTTTTAATCCACATCCTACTAATGCCAATGTAACAAAACAGACAGAGAGTAATTTTATAGTTGATTTCATACAATTTTCGCAATTCTTTCCATTTTTTACAATGCTATCTATATTACACGATAGGCACATTGCTGCAAAGCGCAAATAATCATGCGGACATAAACAGGTATATAAAATAAGTAAATATATTAAATTAAAGGTACAAGGCTACATTCTATACATTAAGTTACTATGCAATAAACCGTTACACAATTTGTAGATTTGTAGAAATGATTCAGATTGATAATTTTAAAACTTATCAGAAAAAATCAGCTAAGTTTTATGCATTAATATACTTTTCACGATTTGGAAGCCAACAATCGACTAATTGTTCAGCAGTTTGTGGATGGTTTTTTTGGATGTCATAAGATATATTTTGAATTTCACTAATCAAATGCTGATCGCGAATCAAATCAACAACTTTAAAATTAGCCATTCCCATTTGCCTAGTTCCTAAAATTTCGCCACCACCACGAAGTTCAAGATCTTTTTGGGCAATAACAAATCCATCAGTACTTTCACGCATTACCTTCATGCGTGCTTGGGCAACTTTACTTAGAGGAGCTTGATACATTAATACACAATGAGATACTGCCGTGCCACGTCCAACTCGCCCACGCAACTGATGTAACTGAGCTAAACCTAAACGTTCGGCATTTTCGATAATCATTAAACTAGCATTAGGCACATCAACACCAACTTCAATAACTGTTGTAGCGACAAGCAGTTGAATTTTTCCTGCTTTAAACTCTTGCATGACAGATTGTTTTAAATCTGATTTCATTTTGCCGTGTACTAAAGCAATATTAAGATGTGGCAATCTTTGTTGTAATTCTTCTACTAGTATTTCAGCAGCTTGGGCATCAAGCGTTTCGGACTCTTCAACCAATGTACAAACCCAATAAACTTGGCGGTTTGCTAAGCAAGCTTGATTTACACGTTCAATAATTTCATCTCGTCGATTATTAGGTATTACAACTGTGTTAATTGGTGTTCTTCCTGGTGGTAATTCATCAATAACAGAAACATCTAAATCAGCATAAACGGTCATGGCTAATGTTCTTGGAATAGGCGTTGCCGTCATAATTAATTGATGCGGATAAAGATGTTCTTTAATTCCTTTTTCCCAAAGACTCAAGCGCTGATTAACACCAAATCGATGCTGTTCATCAATGATGACAAGACCTAACGAAGTAAATTCTACTTTATCAACAAATACTGCATGAGTACCAATTAACATAGTAATTTCACCCTTTTGAAGGCGCTCATAACGCTGTCGCTTATTTTTGGCAGTTAATCTTCCTGACAACCAATCAACACTAATACCCAACGGCTCAAACCAAGAACTAAAATTATTATAATGTTGCTCGGCTAATATTTCTGTTGGTACCATCAAAACCACTTGGCAACCATTTTCAATTGCATTCAACGCAGCTAAAGCTGCTACTAATGTTTTACCAGAACCAACATCACCTTGAATTAATCGCATCATAGGTACTGGTTTTGCCATATCGAGATAAATCTCTTGTACAACTCGCTGTTGAGCATGGGTTGGCGTGAAAGGTAATGATGATAAAAACGGGTTGATCAAGCGTTGAGTTGGGGAAAACAAGTGTGCCTGCTGTCTTTGATTATGTTTTTTTATCATTAACATACTCAAATGATAAGCAATCAATTCCTCAAAAATAAACCGTTTAATAGCTGGGTGATCACCCGACTCCAACTGTTCAATCTCAGTATCAATGGGTGGATTGTGAATAATATTTAAAGAATCAAAAGCCGACAAAAACCGACAAGCCAACTGAGGAGGTAAAACTTCATCTGAAGGATTATTTTTCAGCAAAATTAGCGCAGCCATAATTGACCGTCGAATCACAGTTTGAGTTAATCCATAGGTAGTTGAATAAATAGGTGTATATCTTTCTTGATCATCTTCTAACGTAATAGATTTTTCGTCTCGACTTGTTTTTAATTTAAATTGTGGATGAATTATTTCAAGATAATTTTTACCGCGTTTTATTTCACCATAAGCACTGATCCACTTACCTTTAATTAACGAAGCCTTCATGCTGGCAGTAAAATGCATAAATCGTAATATTGCAATACCGGAATCATCTTGAATATAACAAACTAGCATTTGTTTGCGACCAAAAGCAATTTCGCTTTTAATAATAACACCTTCAATTGTCGTAAATTCACCAATATTGGCGTCAGCAATAGCACAAGATGAAGTACGATCTTCATAACGTAAAGGAAAATGCAATAACAGATCTTTAACGGTATAGATACCTAATGTATTGAATTTTTTTTCTAGACTTTCACCAATCCCCGTTAGTTTTATCAACGGCAAATGGTCGAAAAAACGATTTATCATAATGACTAATTTATATTTCGTTTAACACTTACTACATCAGGTTGTAGTAACATTTTACGAATTAATTCATTAAGTTGTTGGGTATTTTTTACTTCTATCTGTAGAATAACAGTATAAATCTGCCTATCTTTTTCTTCGGTATTTAGCCATTGCAAGCGAGTATTTTCATCATTAATAATTGAAAGTATATGCGCCAAGGAACCTTGAGTATTTAAAATATCGATCCAAATTTCAGCAACAAAACGTTGAGAAATATCTGCAGCCCATTTAAGTGAGATATATTTTTCTGGATTGTTTTGATAACCACTAACATTTCGACAAGATTCATGATGCACTATTAACCCCTTCTCAGGACTAACATGCCCAACAATAGGATCATTAGGAATCGGATGACAACACTTAGAAAACGTAACAGAAACACCTTCACTGCCAGTAATAACAAGAGTTTTGTTTGACTCTAATTTATTTTGCATCAGCACTTTATGTTCTAGACCTTTGGCAATAAAATGGCTCATAATATTACCTAATCCGATTTCGACCAAGACATCATCAAAATTGGACAATTTGGCTAACTCAACCACTCTAGCCTTTTGGCTTTCTGACAGTCCATCAATACCGCCAGATTTAACTAACGAAAGATTAAATAAACGTCGACCCAATTCAATTGCATCTTCACGCTTAAGGGTTTTAAGCGCCTGACGAATACGCGACTTCGCTCTAGCACTAACCACAAAATTTAACCAACTAGCATTAGGATGGCCTTCAGGAGAGGTAATAATTTCAACAGTTTGCCCACTGCTTAACGGTTGTGATAAAGGATAAGGTCTACGATCAACAATTGCGCCAATACATTGATAACCAATATCAGAATGGACTGCATAAGCAAGATCGACGGCTGTTGCTCCTTCTGGTAACTGTACAATACGCCCTTTGGGAGTAAAAACGTAAATTTCTTTAGGAAACAAATCAGATTTAACGTTTTCGATAAACTCGAAAGAATTCCCTACACTTTGTTGCAATTCTAACAGGCTTTGCATCCAGCGCTGGGCTTTAATTTGCGCAGTAGTATTGTTTAATTCATCAGCTGCATTATACGCCCAGTGAGCAGCAACACCCATTTCTGCCATCTGATCCATATCTTCGGTACGAATTTGGACTTCAACAGGCGTACCGTGAGGACCTATTAACGATGAATGCAAGGATTGGTAGCCATTCGCTTTAGGAATAGCAATATAATCTTTAAAACGATTAAGACGTGGTTTATACAAATTATGCACCAGTCCAAGAGCACGATAACAAGCATCAACATCATTTACCACAATTCTAAAATTATAAATATCCATGATAGAATGAAAATGTTGCTCACGCAGTTTCATCTTTTGATAAATAACATAGATATTTTTCTCGATACCAGTAACTTCTGCATCAATATGAGCGTCATGTAATCGACCTCGGATTTCAGACAGAATTTGTTGAATTAGCTCTTTTCGCGTATTTCGTGCTGTTTTAACGACTTTTTCAATCACTTTAGCACGATTTGGATGCATTGCTGTAAAGCCCAAAATCTCAAGTTCTGTTTTGATGTGATTGATACCTAAACGATGAGCCAACGGTGCGTAAATTTCAAGTGTTTCTTTAGCAATGCGACGACGTTTATCAGGTCTTAAAGCACCAAGTGTACGCATGTTATGCGTACGATCAGCAAGTTTAATTAAAATAACTCGCACATCTTCGGTCATAGCAAGCACCATTTTCCGAAAATTTTCAGCTTGAGCTTCTTGTCTGTTACGGAATTTTAATTTATCGAGTTTAGATACACCTTCAACTAAAGTAGCAACATGTTTACCAAATTTGTCTGTAATATCTTGAAAGGTGACAGGAGTGTCTTCAATTGTATCATGTAAAAGTGCGGCAATAACTGTTTCATAGTCAAGCCGCATCTCAGCTAAATACGTTGCGACTGCAACTGGGTGAGTGATATAAGGTTCACCACTACAACGGAATTGCCCTTCATGTGCATTTTTAGCAAAAAGATAAGCATCTTGAATCAATTCGACTTGTTTAGACGGAAGATAAGATGCTACAACCTCTTTTAAGCTATCAAAATATTGCATAAGCAATTCCTGTAAAGCTTATTCGTATGACGGTGTATTTTCGAGAAGAATCGACTCATGAAGTGTTGCGCGTGTTTCTTCTTCTTCATGTTGACGCGCTTGAAAATCAGCAATATCAAGAATTTGTTTATTGACAAGACCATCTTCAATTTCACGTAGAGCAATAACGGTTTCTTTATCGTTCTCTTCTGGAACATGTGGTGATTTATTTTCCACTTGCAGTTGACGAGCGCGTCTCGCTGCCACAAGAACGAGATCAAAGCGATTACCAATTTTTTCTACTGCATCTTGAACAGTTACACGTGCCATTTTTACCCCTAAATTTTTTACTAAAATGCTTCATTTGAAAGATCTAATATTGTACTTAAATTTATAGTAGATTGTCCATATTAATATTACTTTATCTGTCGATAATCTAGTGATCTCAGATAATAAAAAACAAATTCCACATATTTAATGATTGGTCATGATAAATGTTTAGATTCATCATCAGTTTTATTACCCATATGGTCTTTACTTTGAACTAACCGAACAGCAAAATAAAGATCATAAGCAAACTCAATATACTCATCATCAAGCTTAATATTCATCTGTTTAAACCAGTTTTTAAGTGTTTTACGCCGGCCAGATAAAATTAGAGTAGCATTTCTTACTTTTAACGACTTCACTAATTCATCAATCCCTGACAACACACTCACATCTTTATAAGTAAAACACGGGATTGCATCGACAATAACATAGTTTATTGGCTCTTTAGATTCATCAATATAACTGATAATTCTTCGTTTAAAATAAGCGATATTAAAATAAGTTAGCGGAGAATTAAATCGATAAATCATTGTATTACTAATTGGTTGCACATCTTGGCTTATTGAATGAATTCGACCACTTTCATCAACACCCAGTAATTGATCTTTCGGCCTAAATACCCGACGTAAAAATAAAAATAACCCGAGTAGAACCGCTAACGCCATACCGGGAATAATACCTATAACAAGTACTGAAATGAGTGTTATCAAACTTAAATAAAAAGCGTCTCGATCAAATTTAAAAAAGCGAACGATGGTTTGAAAATTAATGAGTGAAATTGAAGAATATATTAAAACCACCCCTAACACGCAAGTTGGAATATATTGTAAAGGCGAAAGAAAAAACAATACCACAATACCAATTAATATTGCTGCAATAATCGAAACTAGTTGCGTTTTACCTCCATTAGCATCATTTACAGCAGTTCTTGATGATGTACCACTAACAACAAAACCTTGTGATAACCCTGCAACAATATTGGCTATACCTAACGCTTTAAATTCAACATCGGCATTGGTTTCATAGTTATTTTTTGATGCGAAACTGCGTACAGTTATCATCATACTAACAAAACAGATGATAGCGATATTAAGTGAAGGAACAACTAAATCACGCATTAATCCTTTATCAAAATCAAGCCATGACTCGGTAGGGATAAAATCACTGCTAACATTACCAATAATACGAATATTAAAATATTCAAAATTAAACGCCCACGAAAAAAACGTCATCACAATAACGGCTAATAAAGGAGCAGGATACAGGGGCTTTAATCGCTTTAAAGCAATTAAAATAGACAAAGTAAAAAAAGAAACTAGCGCAGTGCCTATATGGATTTCAGACAATTTAAAAGGGAAATAGACAATTCGCTCAATCAAATAAGAATAATCGTAGCTAAAACCTAAAGTTTTGGCTAACTGATCGACCATAATGGTAATTGATATGCCATTAAGCAAACCAATTAAAATAGGCTGACTAAGTAAGTCGGCTAAAGCACCAAGATGCAACTTTCCAGCAATGATACACCAAATGCCAATCATTATTGTTAATATAATAACTAATTGCCAGCGCAATATTGGATCATTAGCCGCTAAAGGAAACACAACCGCGGCAACCACAGCACAAGTTGCTGTATCAGGTCCAACAATCAGTTGTTTAGAAGAACCAAAAAGCGCATACACAATTAACGGCAAAATGGTCGAATACAGTCCAGCTATAGCGCCAACACCAGTCAATTCAGCATAAGCAATTGACACAGGTAACGAAACAGCAGCAACTGATAAACCAGCCTTAATATCAAAATTAAGATATTCTCGTTTATACTGTAATAAACTGCCTAATCCGGGCATCCATGCAATTAGTTTTTGAAAAAAAGTACTTTTTAACAAATCAGCCATGCTAATCCTTATTTCCCCGCTATACTCATATTATCAATCAAAATTGAGCCACATTGAATACTTGTTCTGGTTTCGATATCGTTTCCAATTTCCACAATATTTTTATACATATCTTTAAGATTACCAGCAATGGTGATTTCACTAACTGGATATTGAATTTTTCCATTCTCAACCCAAAATCCTGTAGCTCCACGCGAATAATCACCAGTCACACTATTAACACCTTGCCCCATTAACGAAGTCACCAAAACACCTTTATCCAATTTTTTTAGCATCTCATCAAAACTAGCATTTGCATGGCTTGGTGATACAAACCAATTATGAATTCCACCTGCATGCCCAGTCGATTTTAAGCCTAATTTACGAGCTGAATAATTGCCTAACAAATAAGTTTGCAACACACCTTGCTCAACAATATTGCGCTTAACTGTTTTTGTCCCTTCACTATCAAAAGGCGATGATCCAACACCTTTTAAAATAAAAGGATCCTCATAAATAGTTACCCAATTAGGAAAAATCGCCTTCCCTACACTATCTAAAAGAAAAGAAGATTTACGATAAATGGCACCACCACTTATAGCACCCACTAAATGCCTAATGAGTCCAACGGCAACTTCTGCACTAAATAACACAGGAGTTTGCATTGTTGAAATCTGTTTAGCGCCTAAATGTGAGATCGCTCTATCAGCTGCCTGCACACCAACCCAATCAGCAGACTTGAGCTGACTATAATCACATGATGAAGTATAAGCATAATTACTTTCCATCTGCCCTGCTTGTTGAGCAATAACTGAGCATGAAAGTGAATGTGAACTTGCGCAATAACCTTGCAACATCCCCAAACTATTACCATAAACATAAACGCCATAGCGACTACTAAAATAACCGCCATCAGAATTAATCAATTTGGAATGATTTAACGCAGTTAATTCGGCTTGTTTAGCCTGCTCAATGGCATTATCAACGTTCAAATCACTAGGATGAAATAAATCTAAATCGGGTGGATTAAATGCCATTTGACTCACATCACCCAAACCTGAACAAGGATCTGGCGAAGTATATTGCATAATATCAATCGCCATATTCACCGTTTGCAAAATAGCCTGAGAAGACAAATCATTGGTAGAAGCACTCCCTTTACGTTTATTTTGATAAACAGTAATAGATAACGCACCATCACTATTAAATTCAACATTCTCGGTTTCACCCATGCGAGTGCTAACATTAATACCTGTTGACTTATTAATCGATACCTCAACTTCATCAACACGTGACTTTGCTTGCTCAATAGCATTAGCAACAATTGCCGATAAAGTTTCTTTTTGATTTAAAGCTTCTTTTTTAATCTGTTCAATACTCATTTTATTATTTTCTACAATTCTGCTAGCGATACGTTATAATAAGCTAGAATTACACAATAGTTAACAAAAGAAATAACATGAATCATAATCAAGAGACAAATCTAGAACCCAACTTCGCTATTGACACTGAAGATGACGAAATCATCTACGTTAGTAAAAGTGAAATTAAACGCGATGCTGAAGCTTTAAAAAAATTAGGGATTGAACTTGTCAAACTAAGCAAAAACGAACTTGAAAAAATTCCTCTCGATGAAGATCTTACTTATGCAATTGAACTTGCGCAGAAAATAAAAAAAGAAGGATATCGCCGTCAAATCCAATACATTGGCAAACTGCTACGTAACCGAGATATTGATCCGATTAGCCAAGCGCTTGATAAACTTAAAAATCGCCATAATCAACAAATTTCACTATTTCACAAACTTGAAAAACTTCGGGATGAATTAATTGCAACTGGCGATGCCGAAACCATTATCGGTTTGTACCCAACGGCCGATCGTCAGCAATTACGAACCTTAGCCCGTTTAGCAAAAAAAGAGCAAGATACAAACAAGCCAACCAAAACGGCAAGGCAAATTTTTCAATATTTAAAAGAATTGAGCGACACTGAATAATCTTTATAATGTGCGCTTATTATTATTCACAAACCTATATAAACTTAGATAGAGGATACAAAAATGGGACTTTTAAATGTACCAGCAGGTAAAGAATTACCAGATGATATTTACGTTGTGATAGAAATTCCAGCCAATGCAGATCCAATTAAATATGAAGTTGATAAAGACACTGGCGCTGTATTTGTTGATCGTTTTATGGCTACAGCAATGTTTTATCCATGTAACTATGGTTATATTAATCACACACTATCATTAGATGGCGATCCAGTTGATGTATTAGTCCCAACGCCATACCCATTACAACCAGGCTCAGTTATTCGTTGCCGCCCAGTTGGTGTATTAAAAATGACAGACGAAGCTGGTCAAGACGCAAAACTTGTTGCAGTACCTCACAGCAAGCTATCAAAAGAATATGATCACATAAAAGATGTTGATGATTTACCTGAATTACTCAAATCACAAATCAAACACTTTTTTGAACAATATAAAGCTTTAGAAAAAGGTAAATGGGTTAAAGTTGACGGATGGGATAATGCTGAAGCTGCGCGCAAGGAAATTATTGAGTCATTTGAGCGAGCAAAAAACAAATAAATTTTAAATAAAAAATTTATTTTTATCAAAGCCATAAATATTTTTATGGCTTTTTTTTATGGTTTTTTTATTTGTTGCAATTTAATAACATCAAAATTAATTTAAGCTTTAATGGGTAAAATTTGATTTTTATCAATTAGCAAATAATTTTCTGAGGTTTGAACAAAACTTTTTTTTTTCATAAAAAAAATTAGTATTCACATCTTGCTTTTGATTATAATTTATGCGGTAATATCACTGGGTAAGCAACAAAGTACATAATTATGGATAACGATTAACCTCAATAATGTTTTTAAACACATTATCATGGCTTTTAGTTACATCATTAATACAATGTTAAAACCCATACGGCCTTAAAGGCTAATTATTAATTATTGTTAGGATGTCTAGTAAATGAATAAGAAAACAGGCCAAGTAAAATGGTTTAATGAAAGTAAAGGTTTTGGTTTTATTACCCCTGCGGATGGAAGTAAAGACGTATTTGTGCACTTTTCTGCTATTTCAGGTGATGGTTTTAAAACATTGGCTGAAGGGCAACAAGTTGAATTTGCTATCCAAGATAGTCCTCGTGGACCTGCAGCAGCTGAAGTTGTTGTAATCTAATTGAACTTTAAAATTCACATTAGAAAAACGCTCACTCACGAAGTGAGCGTTTTTTTTCTCTCAAAAAAAGTTAAAAATCGCTCAAAAATCAGAGAAAAAAAGCGGCCAAAAAAGCCGCCTTTTAAACAAAGTTAGTTAAACACTAATTATTTTTTAGAAATAACAGCGATTAAATCTAATACTTTGTTTGAATAACCTACTTCGTTGTCATACCAAGAAACAAGTTTAACAAAGTTATCGCTTAATTGAATACCAGCTTTAGCATCAAATACTGAAGTACAAACTTCACCTAAGAAATCAGTAGAAACAACATCATCTTCGGTATAGCCAAGAACTCCTTTCATTGGACCTTCAGCAGCGGCTTTAATTGCTTTACAGATATCTTCATATTTAGCCGGTTTTTCTAAACGAGCAGTTAAGTCAACAACAGAAACGTCTGGAGTAGGAACTCGGAAAGCCATACCAGTTAATTTACCGTTTAATTCAGGGATAACTTTACCTACCGCCTTAGCAGCACCAGTAGATGAAGGGATGATGTTTTGAGCAGCACCACGACCACCACGCCAATCTTTATGAGATGGACCATCTACAGTTTTTTGAGTTGCAGTTGTTGCATGAACAGTTGTCATTAATGCTTCAACGATACCAAAGTTATCGTTGATAACTTTAGCTAAAGGCGCTAAACAGTTAGTTGTACAAGAAGCGTTAGAAACGATATCTTGACCAGCATAATCTTTATCATTAACACCAATAACAAACATTGGAGTACTGTCCTTAGAAGGACCCGTTAAAACAACTTTCTTAGCACCTGCTTGGATGTGTTTACGAGCAGTTTCATCAGTTAAAAATAAACCAGTTGCTTCAGCAACAACATCAACACCGACTTCGTTCCATTTTAAGTTTGCAGGATCACGTTCAGCAGTAACACGAATTGCTTTACCGTTAACGACTAATTTACCATCTTTAACTTCAACAGTGCCGTCAAAACGACCGTGAGTTGAATCATATTTAAGCATATAAGCCATATATTCAACATCTAATAAATCATTGATAGCAACGATTTCAATGTCTGAACGTTTTTGAGCAGCACGGAAAACAATACGGCCAATACGGCCAAAGCCATTAATACCTACTTTGATTGTCATAACAATTACCTTCTTTTTTAATGTTTTTAATGTTAAAAATCTTTCCGGTAAACTATCAAATTTTAAAGATTTATTCAAGAAGATTCCTAATAATTAAACACGAATTGATTAAATAGATTAATACAAGTGTAAGTTATATTAATTATTATAAATAAAATCATAACATTGTAAAAAATAACCTAACATAGTGAACGGGGCTATATAAAAAACAATCAAAAATTAAACAACAACCAATAACTTGATATTCAGTTGCTAATGTATTCTTATACCGTAACTAAAGTAGACATATTAATCTTGCGATGTTGTAGGATTTTTCATCCAAAACTCATCCTAATAGACCATTGATTTTATTTATTTTTAATTATTACTTTTCAAGAAAATAAAAACAACACAAAAATATAATTGATTATATTGCCTGTCTTATCCCGGCATCGTGGAGCCGTAAGTCACATTCGGTAGCCAAAACGTGGGATTGCAAAGGGAATTCGCTTTAATTCCCTTTGCTCGGACGTGAGCACTGTAGCTATTTTATTCCCCGAAGCTAAAATAGGCCACAGCTTTAAACCGCCACAGCGTAATCCACTAAGACTGCCATCGACACTTTCAGCGTCGGCGGGGGGGGCGGCGCTATTGTGGCTTTGCCACAACGGCGCAAACCCTAAGGGAAACGCCCCAACTTACGCGGGGGCTTTATTCTTTGTTATATTATCCTCTCAAGCACCATAACCAACCCCGCGGCCTAAGGATTAAGGACTAAACGCCAAAAACTAAGGTACGGTGCAAACAGCAGAATAGCTGATGCTGGCACTGAAGCTGCCGACGTTGCCGTAGTACGAGGTGACAGCGAAGCCATTGCTACCTGGGGCGTCGCTAGTCCAATAGAGGTTGCCGACGAAACCCGCATCAGCGTAGCTGTACATGACGCCCCACTCAGTGAAAAAACCTGCACCTATGTGACGCATGTAAACATTATTACTAGAAGACGGCGTGGCGCCAACAGCTCCAGTACAAGGATAATTATTACTCACTCCAAAACCAGAACAAACCGCATTGGTTAAATCACTTACTCGTGACATTCGATAACCCAAACTATTACACCATGTGGTTTGATTGGGAACGTAATCACTTTTATCACCCCGATTGACGAACCACTGCTTTAACTTAAATCCGTACCGAACCTCATTACCACTTCTATCACTTCCGACTAACTCAAATGTCTGTGGCAAAGATGGACGTGTAAGTGGAGTAGGATTACTTGAGCTTATTTGAGTACGACTTGCCCTTGGACCATTTAACGTTACCCGTGTTACATATTTTGATTTATCCTTAATCCATCTATCACCTTGGTTCGGCAACCTCCAACTCACCGTTGTCCCTAGACTACCACTTGTGTTAACTGCCCAACTCAACTGACTTGCGTCTATCCCTCCTATGTCCAAATCAAAATACAATCCATCTGCACCTGTAGTAGGAAAGTTTTGGTTGTAAAATGATGGGTTTGTAAACACTGTTAAAAAGCCCTTAGTAGGAGACCATATGTTAGATGGACCGGCATAATATGGGTCGTCGTTAGAAACAATGCCACTTGTTCCGCCATACAACAAATTCGGCCTGACCGAACAAATAACGGGCTGTGACGGTAAAGTGATATAATAATCCACTGTTCCTCCACTAAATGTACTACTATTGGGGACACCATACTGCGTAACTAAATTCCCCCCAGTACTACTTAAGGTTACCTTATAAGGCGCTTTACATAGATTTAATGTATCACCACGACTAACCGTAGTGCCATCTTTATCCTTTATTGCTAACGATATACTCCCTGATGCCGTTACTCCCCCTGCCCCCTGTCCATCTCCATCATCATCTCCCCACTTCCCTTGGGTAATTAAATCATTGAGACTTATGCTATCTGAATCCAACGGCAATACCATATGAATATCATTAAATGTTATTCCAGCAGAAACCATT
>NZ_LZHA01000082.1:0-21787 GCF_001690335.1 Gilliamella sp. Gris1-4
CGTATTTAACATTTGACGGTGGTCGAACCAAGGCAACCGATACAGACACATTTTTGGCAATCGAGTTGCCAGATGGAAGACGTATCACTCAGTCAACAAACACATCAAGTGTTACAAATCCGATAATGTTACCAAGTGGAAATTATACATTTAATGATATTCATACGGTATTGCCATCGGGTGCAACATCTATTAGTTTAAATAGTCTAATCAGCCAAGGGAAGTGGGGAGATGATGATGGGGATGGACAGGGTACAAATGGTGTTACTGCAACAGGGAATATATCGTTAGTAATAAAGGATAAAGATGGCACTACGGTTAGTCGTGGTGATACATTAAGTAAATGTAGTGCCCCTTATAAGGTCACTTTAGATAGTACAGGGGGAAGTTTAACTACACAGTATGGTTTGCCAAATAGAAGTACATTTAGTGGAGGCAGTGCGACGTATTACATCAAGCCGGATTCTTCTGGTAGTTGTTACTTTGTGCAATCGGTCAGGCCGAATTTGTTGTATGGTGGAACAAGAGGCATTGTTTCTAACGACTACCCCCGTTATGCCGGTCCATCTAGCATATGGTCTCCTACTAAGGGCTTTTTAGTTCAGTCAACAAACCCATCATCTTACGACAGAAACTTTCCAACAACAGGAGCAGATGGATTGTATTTTGATTTGGAGATTCCTGCTGGGATTGACGCAAGTCAGTTGAATTGGACAGTTAACACAAGTGGTAGTATAAGGGCAACGGTGAGATGGACAAGTCCGCTAACAGGGACATTCATAGACTCAAGGGGATATACTTTCCAAGCTGATGAATGGATTAGAGATAAATCCAAAAACGTAACACGGGTAACGTTAAATGGTCCTAGGGCAAGTAGTAGTCAGATAAGCTCAAGTAATCCTGGTTCACTTACACGTCCATCTTTGCCACAGACCTTCGAGTTGGTGGGAAGGGATAGTAATGGTAATGAGGTTCGGTATGGTTTTAAGTTAAGGCAGTGGTTCGTCCATCGGAGTAATAAAGGCGCTAGCGCTTCTAATCAAACAGCATGGTGTAATAGTTTGGGTTATCGTATGCTACGGGTAAGGGATTTAACCAATCCAAACTATGGCGATTTAGGCGCAGCCCCTAGCTCATCTGGTAATTATTATCAGCGTAATATAGGTGCTGGTTTTTTCACGGAGTGGGGCATCATGTACGACTACGCTGATGCGGGCTTCCTCACCACCGACTACTGGACGAGTGACGCAGCAAATAGCGCCCAGTTCCATGTCAACTCGGGCGACGGCTACGTCTACGGCAACGATGCCAGCTACTCCCGCTTTGGCCTTTGCACCGCACCTTAGTTCTTAGCGTTTAGTTCTTAATCCTTAGGGCGTGGGGGTGGTTATGGTGCTTGAGAGGACAATATAACAAAGAATCAAGCCCCCGCGTAAGTTGGGGCGTTTTCCTTAGGGTTGCGCCGTTGTGGCAGAGCCACAATAGCGCCCCCCCCCGCCGACGCTGAAAGTGTCGATGGCAATCTTAATGGATTACGCTGTGGCGGTTTAAAGCTGTGGTCACGATAGTTATTTTTAGTACTAAACTGCAACCATCTGAAACCACCGCATTTAATCTATTCCATTCATCAAAATAAAACCTCAATATCAGACAAAAATGGTTAGAAAAATATTAAATTTTTCATTCACAGCTTTTTACCAAATAAACAAATCCTTCCGCACCACCGGTGGTTTTCATTTTGCATCTTGCCGTGTTTATCGGTATAGTGACATTATCATTATTGCTTGGTTACAAATCATAAATACAACACCATGTCTATTTATCAAAAAATTCTTATTATTTTTCTTGTTGGATTAATGAAAGTTAATTTTTTGTATGCTGATGACAGTCAGCAACTACAATCTTTACGTCGCTCTATCGAGGAACAAGAAAAGCGTTTAGCACTACAAAAAAAGGAGCGTTCCGAGCTAGTTAATGATCTTAAGCAGCAAGAAACAGAAATTGCTAAACTTTTAACCTCAATTGAAAAAAATAATTTATCACTCAGAAAACTCGATCAAGAAATTAATAATTTGGTTAAACAAATTAATATATTAACAACAAAACAAAAACAGCAACGGACGGTATTGGCAAAGCAACTTGAAAGTGCATTTAAAATAGGGAATACAACAGAGCTGGATCTGATTTTTTCGGGTAAGAAAAGCGAGCTTAATGATCGAATAATTACTTATTACGGTTATATCAATAAAGCGCGCCAACAACAAATTAAGAATCTTGAAGATACGCAAATCCAATTAAACGAAAAGAGAGTTGAGTTGCAAAAAAAGCAAGCTTCGCATAAAACATTGCAAATTAAACAGAAGGAACAGCAAGCTGGACTTGAAACGAATCGTCAAAATCGCCAAAAAACGATAACCTCACTTGAATCATCAATGCAAGCAAATCAACAAAAATTAATCGGTTTGCGTAACAATGAGGCTAAATTACAAGCTAAAATTGCCCAAGCAGAAAAGGAAAGCCGACGCCTTGCAGAAGAAGAAGTAAGGCAAGCAAAACATATTGAAGAAAAGCAAAAAAATACCAGTTATACCCTAAATTCGGATGAAAAGGCACTTATGGCTCGTGTAAGTGGGATTGGTAAACCTCAACATCAGTTTAATTGGCCCGTTGAAGGTAGTGTTGCGCATCGATTTGGTGAATCACTTCAAGGTGAACTTCATTGGAAAGGAATGGTGATTAATGCTAAAGATGGTACTCAAGTTAGAGCTATTGCTGATGGTCGAGTTATATTGGCAAGTTGGTTACAGGGCTATGGTTTTGTTGTAGCTCTTGAGCATGGTAAGGGAGATATGAGTTTATATGGCTACAATCAGCGTATGTTGGTTGAGGTGGGCGATAAGATCCATATCGGTCAACCCATTGCGTTGGTTGGTTCAAGTGGTGGACAAAATACACCTGCTTTATATTTTGAGATTCGTCGTGATGGTAAGGCGCTTGATCCAAGAGGATGGCTAAAATAATGCGTTATTTTATCAATTTATTTTTTACCATATTTTTGACGTTAAATATCCAACATGCATGGGCAGCAAAACTTGCAATAGTTATTGATGATTTTGGCTATCGACAGCATAATGAAGAGCAAATAATCTCATTTTCGCCTAATATTACTATTGCAGTTCTACCCAATTCTCCTAATGCTAAACGTATTGCAACTATTGCTCATGACAGCGGTAATGATGTGATCATTCACTTACCTATGGCTCCATTAGGTAAACAACCTTTGGAAAAAGATACTTTATTTCCTTCTATGAATGAAGCTGAAGTAAATCGGATTGTCACAAGTGCGGTTGCAAAAGTGCCTTATGCCATTGGTGTTAATAATCATATGGGAAGTTTGATGACATCAAATCTTACCGGAATGACAAATGTTATGAAAGTATTAAGTCATTATTCGATGTTTTTTTTGGATAGTAAAACAATCGGTAAAACGCAAGTAAAAACAGCAGGGGGCGATTATAATATTCCAGTGTTAACGCGTGATGTTTTTCTGGATGATCAGCAAAAAGAAAGTGCCATTAGCCAGCAATTTGATTTGGCCGTAAGATTAGCACGCAAAAATGGCGTTGCTATTGCTATTGGTCATCCTCATCCTCAAACAGTTAATGTATTAAGGTCGAAGATTGCTAATTTACCTGTAGATATTGAGTTAACTAAACTTAGTCAATTGGTTATGCCAGTATCAATACCAGCTCAAGCGCCAGTTAAACGTAAAGCTACATTGAAAGATATTTTGGGGAAATGTAAAAAACGCATTGAGGAAATATCGAATTTCAAAATTGAAGAAGAATAGTCATTACTTCTTTTCTAAAGTTCGATGGCGAATTTTTACTTGTTTGTTTTGTGCTTTAAAAAATGCGGCTAATTGTTCAGCAATAAAGACAGAACGATGTTGACCACCTGTACATCCAATAGCAATGGTTAAGTAACTGCGGTTGTTTTTTTCTAATAAAGGTAGCCATTGATTTAAGTAATTGGCAGTTTGATAGATAAAATTGGATACTTCATTGTGTTGTAATAAATATTCTTTTACCGGCTCATCTAATCCTGTGAGTGGGCACAGACTTACCTCCCAATGTGGGTTAGGTAAAAATCTGACATCAAATACAAAATCAGCATCAACCGGTAAGCCATGTTTAAAACCAAATGATTCAAAAATGATGGTTAATTCACGCTCTTTTTTACCTAAAATTCGTGATCTTAATATGTCAGATAGCTCATGGACTGACAGGTTATCGGTATTTATAATAAGGCTTGCATTTGATTTTAAAGGTTCAAGATATTTTTCTTCAAGGTCTATTGCTTCTTCAAGAGAATAGTGTTGGTTAGTTAATGGGTGTATGCGTCGTGTTTCACTATAGCGCCGAATTAATGTATTACGGCTACAATCGAGAAAAAGAATTTCAGGTGTTACCGATTCGGGTAAACGTTGAAATATATCATTATTAAAATCAAATCGTTCAGGCAAGTTTCGAATATCAATGCTAACTGCAACTGGAGTGTTATGGTCTTTTAATGAGTCGGCTAATTGAGGTAATAAAACAACAGGAATGTTATCAACACAATAATATCCCATATCTTCTAGAGCACGTAGTGCGATTGATTTGCCCGAACCGGAGCGACCACTTACTATCATTAAAATCACAATATTAACTCCAATATCATTAATGCATTAAGTATATACTGTTTACTTCTTAATATGCAATTTCGTGTGTAAATAATATTGCTATCATTGCTAAGCAGTTTTAATTTTTGCAATCAATTGTTTTAGTGCTTGGCCTCGATGTGATATTTGGCTTTTCTGTTCTTTTGTTAGCTGTGCTGCGGTACAGCCTAGCTCTGGTACATAAAAAAGTGGATCATAGCCAAATCCCCCATCACCTTGTTCTTCATTTAAAATTAAACCATCCCATTTTCCTAAGCAGATGATAGGTGTTGGGTCGTTTTCATGTCGCATAAAAACTAGCGCACAATAAAAGTAAGCGGTGCGTTTTTCTTTTGGGATATTTTGTAATGCTTTAAGTAATTTTTGATTGTTACTTTTGTCGTTACCGTGTTCACCTGCATAACGAGCAGAATAGATCCCTGGTTGCCCATCAAGTGCATCGACCGCTAAACCTGAATCATCAGCAATGGCGGGCAGTCCAGTTAATTTGGCAGTGTGCCTTGCTTTTAAAAGTGCATTTTCAATAAATGTTAGGCCTGTTTCGTCGGCATCTGGTACATTAAATTGGCTTTGTGCAATAATATCAAAACCTGCATTAGCGAGTAATGTTTGCAATTCATTGACTTTGCCTTGATTATTCGTTGCTAAAACAATTTTTTGCATTTTAATTTCCTTTATATCAGTTGTTTATCTGACTGGCTTAAGCAGATTTTATATTCCTGTTTTTAAAAATCGGGTTCACAACTAAACGTCATACTTTCGCCTGTTTTAGGGTGGTTAATTGTTAGTAATTGAGCATGCAATAGCAACCTTTTAGACATAGCAAAGGCTTCAGAGTGGGCATAGAATTTATCGCCTAAAATAGGGTGACCAATGGCTTGCATATGTACCCGTAATTGATGTGATCGCCCAGTAAACGGAAATAATTGCACTCGTGTTGTGTTGTCTGGATTGCGTGAAATGACTTGATACTCTGTCAGCGCATGTTTGCCATTTTCTAAATCGACCATTTGCCTTGGCCGATTGGGCCAATCACAAATTAGTGGTAATTCAACACGGCCAGAATCTTGCTCAAGATGTCCATGCACTATAGCAATATAGTTTTTTTTAGGAATACGTTCACGAAACTGTTTTTTTATCTCTCGATCGGCGAGTTTAGAAAGTGCGGCAACCATTATACCACTGGTTGCCATATCTAACCGATGCACGGATTCGACATAGCTATATTTTTGTTGCAATCGGTGAATAATACTATCAATAAATTGAGGTTTATTGCCTGAAACCGACAAAATACCCGGTTGTTTATTAACAACCACAATGTGGTCGTCTTGATGCAAAATTGATAGCCAAGGTTCAATAGGTGGGTGGTATTCCAAAAGCATTTATGTGTGACGTTTTGTAAAATAAAATTGCCACACATTCTAACAAACTCAACAAAAAGTGCCAGTTTTATAAATAAAGTTATTTACTCCAGATTGAGCTTTTTGAGGATGGAAAGACCTGAGATATTAATACGGCCAAACCAACAATAAGATAGCAAGCAAAGATAATAATCATCCATTGTGACATTTCAATTGTTAAAAAAGTCCAAATTTTATCGGCGCATGAACCATAAGCATTAAACAAACTAGGAAACCACGAATCTAATGGTAGCCAAGCAGGAAAGTGTACGTTAATTGAGCAGGTATCATTTAGATTAGGTTCAAATTGTAGATGAGCATGAAATGTTGCTAATGAAAAGCCTTTATAGGCGCTAAAAAGCCAAATGAAAATACCTATTAATCGAACAATAATGTTGCGAGGAGCAATCAGTCCAACAATGCTAGCCAACATGATACCAAAAATAGCGCAACGCTGATAAATGCAGAGAGTACAAGGCGCTAGCCCTAAACCATGTTGAAAATAAAGTGCGGTTATTTCAAAAGCAAGAGTAGAAAAGAACAATAAGGACCAAGCTAATCTAGCTTGTGAGTATTGATTAAGCAATGATAACATACTATTTTATTCCCTCATATTTCGATATAATCTTCTTTTTAATTATATTAAATATAATCTATCTTATTTTTATTACGATAGTGTAGTTTATTTTTGAGTAATGTAAAACGATTTTATTTATTGACGGCGGATTAATCATTCCTTATGCACTCAACGGTTCCACATACAAAACTACAAGTCTCATTTGTTACTATTTCTGAGGAAAATGCGACACAACGTATTGATAACTTTTTAATCACCTATTTAAAAGGTGTGCCAAAAAGTATGATTTATCGCATTTTAAGAAAGGGTGAGGTTCGTGTTAATAAAAAACGGATTAAACCTGAATATAAATTAAATATTGGCGATGAAATTCGTATTCCTCCTGTTCGTATGACTGAAAAATCCACGCCAGAGATTTCGACCAAGCTTAATAAAGTCGCTGATTTAGAAAAGGCAATCATCTATGAAGATGAGGTAATGTTGGCAATTAATAAGCCATCAGGTATTGCTGTTCATGGTGGTAGTGGCTTAAGTTTTGGCGTAATTGAAGGATTACGCGCCTTAAGACCTGAAGCGAAATTTTTGGAGCTGGTGCATCGCATAGATCGCGAAACATCGGGCGTGTTATTGATTGCCAAAAAACGTTCAGCACTAAAAGCGCTACACGAGCAGTTGCGTCTGAAGCAAATGCAAAAAAATTATTTGGCGCTTGTTAAGGGGAATTGGCCTTCTGAATGTAAAGTAATACAAGCCCCACTGCTTAAAAATGTATTAAAAAGCGGTGAGCGTGTGGTAAAGGTTGATAAAGAGGGTAAGCCTTCTGAAACGCGTTTTAAAGTTGAGGAGCGCTTCAATTTTGCCACTTTGATTAAAGCAAGTCCTGTTACAGGGCGTACACACCAAATTCGCATACACACTCAATACGCAAGTCATCCAATTGCTTTTGATGATCGTTATGGCGATAGGCAATTTGATGCGTTATTAGCTGATACTAAGCTTAATCGTTTATTTTTACATGCAGCAAGTGTAATGTTTATTCATCCTAAAAGTTTGCAAGAGATGCAATTAAATGCACCAATGGATGATGTTTTGCAGGCTTGCTTGTCATATCTAAGAAAAGATAAATATGAAAAAACAGAATCTTAAAATAAAAAAGGTAGTTAGTACGAATGAAAGATATTAATTTATATTTAATTAGACATGGTCAAACGCAGTGGAATATTAAAGATCAGATGCAAGGTTCTCAAAATTCACCTTTAACAGAGCAAGGTATTTTTGGTGCTAAAGTGACAGGACAGCATTTAAAAAATGTTCCTTTTATGCAAGCATACTCAAGTACACAACAACGAGCTATGGAAACTCGAGATTATATTGTTAAAGAAAATAATATAGTTATTCCTACTTTTGAGCTTGCTGATTTGCGTGAGATGGATTTTGGTATTTGGGAAGGCAAGAAAGTCCCTCAATTGAAAAAGGAGTTTCCAGAATTTACTACTTATTTGACAGATCCTGCTAATTTTGATGCTTCGGTCAATCAAGGTGAAAATTATTTTGATACCCTTTTGCGTATGAAGCAGGGGTTAAATACTATTGTAAAAAATGCACCTCAAGATACGGGTAATATTTTGGTTGTGTCACATGGAACGGTATTACGTATATTACTTTGTGTTTTAAATGGTGGTGATTGGCGTTTACATCGTGATGAGGATTATTTCCCTCGAATGTTAAATACTAGCATTAGTGTGGTTAATTATAAGCAAGGTAATGAACAATCTGAAGGGACATTTACTGTAAAATTCTTCAATAATGTGGATCATTTAGCTGATAAATAAGTATTTTGTTATCTTCTCGACTAATGGGTGCGTAAATAATTAGTCGAGAAGGTTTTGTTAATAAAATTATCGTTTATAAGCTGCATAACGTTTTTGTAGCTGTTTTAATTGATTAATTCTTGCATCAATTTTGGAAATCATTGTCTGATCGCCTTTTGTTTGATTCTTAGCATTTTGTAGTAGTTGAATGGATTGTTGAAATTGACCTTCTAATGCAATTAATTCCGCTCTAGCACTCATTTCTTTTGCTCTTGCATGTAATCCCCCGTAAGCAGTAACGAGTAATTCCCATCCATTTGAGTCATCATTATGGTCAAAAGTATAGCGATGTAACAAGCTTACGGCTTGTTGATAGTTTTTGTTTTTTATATACGAATTAGCCAAGTTTAGTTGCAATGCAGAACTGTTTGGTGATTTTTTTAATGCTGCTTGTAGGCGAGTTATTGCAGTGCTGCTATTGTTGAGCGCTAAATCAATATCAGTCATTAAATCAATATACCAAATATTATTGGGATCACTATCTAATAATGGCTGTAGTTGTTGTTTCGCTTTTTGATTATTTCCACTTAGATTATCAGCTAAAGCATTAGCATAAATAATAGCTGTTTTACTTTGTTCATTGTTTAGTTTTTTATAATCTTCAACTAATAGCTTTGCGGTATTTTTATTTTTAGCCATTAATATGGCCAATCGAGCTTTCGCTAAATAGTAGTTTAATGACGGAGATACATTTTTTTTGCTATATTGCAATGAACGATTTCGAATATCGGTTAATCGGCTGTTAGGTAATGGGTGAGTAAGTAAAATTTCGGGAGCTTTACTACTAAATCGACTTTGATCGGCAAGTTTTTGTAGAAATTCTGATGAAGCATAAGGATCAAACCCTGCTTTAGCAAGCGTTCTTAAACCAACACGATCGGCTTCTTGTTCATTACTTTGCGTAAAACTAATCATATTTTGAGCTGATCCTGCCATGGTGCTTGTCATTGCCGCCATGCCAGCTTCGGGATTGGCTAATGTTAGTAGTAGAGAGCCTAATGTTGCACCCCAAACATAAGGGCTATTACGGTTTTGGTTTTCCATTGCTCTGGCTAAATGGCGTTGGGTGACATGGCCAATTTCATGAGACATAACAGAGGCTAATTGGCTTTCATTGTCGGTGTCTAATATTAGTTTAGAATGAATGACGACATTTCCACCAAAAAAAGCAAATGCGTTAAGTACGTCACTTTTCATAATATAAAAATGGAATGGCGTTTTTACTGATTCTGATTTTGATACTAATTTTTTGCCTAGATCATTAATATATTGGTTTAAAACAGGGTCGTTTATTATGGGAGCACTTGCTCGTAACATTCGCATATAATAATCGCCCATTTCCATTTCTTGACCAATGCTAAGCGTTGTGGCTGCCGCAGTACCAATATCAGGGAGGTTAATATTATCAGCATAAACGATAGATGTACTTTGTAATAATAATGAGGTGGATAATACCAATGCGATTGTTTTTTTTAACATTATTCTAACCAATTAAAATAAGAGTTGCGTTGATTTATTCTAGCTGAAAAAAACAACAATATCACTTTGAATTTATAATTAAGGGTTTAACTTATTTGATGTAATATGTGTTATGAATAATAATGTTTATTCTTGAATTGGTAAAATAACAACAACTATATTAATACGTTGTTGTTATTTTGATTTTTATGCTTTTTGACGGCGGCTTTGGATAAATTCAATGATTTTGTTAACTTTCACCATTTCTTTATCACCACCGGAACGGTGTTTGTATTCCACTTCTCCATTATCGAGATTGCGTTCACTAATTACGATAGTGTGAGGGATCCCGATTAGTTCCGCATCAGCAAACATCACGCCAGGGCGCTCTTTTCTATCGTCAAATAAAACTTCAATGCCAACAGCTTGTAAATCAGCATAAAGTTTTTCGGCTGTTGCTTGAACTTTTTCGGATTTGTGCATGTTCATTGGAATAATGACAACGCTAAATGGAGCAATCGCTTCTGGCCATACAATACCACGATCGTCATGACATTGTTCAATTGCAGCAGCTACAATTCGGCTTACTCCAATGCCGTAACAACCCATAATCATAACGTGGTTTTGTCCATCTTCACCTTGGACTGTTGCTTTCATTGCTTGTGAGTATTTAGTACCAAGTTGGAAGATATGTCCCACTTCAATACCTCGTTTAATTTGTAATGTGCCTTTGCCATCAGGGCTAATATCTCCTTCAACCACATTACGGATGTCTTCAATGCGAGGTAAAGCAGTGTCACGTTCCCAATTGATATTAAAATAGTGTTTATGGTCAATGTTTGCACCAGCACTAAAGTCGCTCATAACAGCCACATCACGATCGATAATAATTGGCATGTTTAGATTTATTGGACCTAGCGAGCCTGGCCCTGCATTCACAATCGTACGGATTTCTTCTTCGGTTGCAAATTTAAGTGGTGAGGCAACGATATCGATTTTTTCAGCTTTGATTTCATTTAATGTATGATCACCTCGAACCAGTAAAGCTACTAATTGATGACCACTCTCTTTCGTGGCTTTAACCATCAAGGTTTTTACGGTTTTTTCAATCGGTAAATTGAATTGTTCGACTAATTCGTCAATAGTTTTGGCATTAGGAGTATCGACTAACTCCATTGCTTTTGTAGGTTCAGCGCGTTTTTGTGTTGGTGCTAATGCTTGAGCCATTTCTATGTTAGCCGCATAATCAGATTCGGTTGAAAAAACAATATCATCTTCGCCACTGTCGGCTAATACTTGGAACTCATGTGACCAGTTACCACCAATTGATCCTGTATCAGCACGCACCGCTCTAAAGTTTAAACCAGCACGTGTAAAAACTGCGCTATAGGCTTTATACATTTCATCATAAGTTTCTTGTAATGATTCTTGTGTAGTATGGAAAGAGTATGCATCTTTCATAATAAATTCACGTGAACGCATCACACCAAAGCGAGGGCGTACTTCATCTCGAAATTTGGTTTGAATCTGATACACGTTAAGTGGTAATTGTTTATATGAGCTAACTTCATTACGTAGTAAGTCTGTAATGACTTCCTCATGAGTTGGGCCTAGAACAAAATCACGGTCGCCACGATCTTTAATACGTAATAATTCAGGGCCATATTGTTCCCAACGTCCGCTTTCTTGCCAAATATCAGCAGGCTGTACAACTGGCATTAATACTTCTATTGCACCGGCTTTATTCATCTCTTCACGGACAATATTTTCTACTTTTTTAAGTACGCGGTAACCAGTGGGAAGCCAGGTATATAATCCAGCAGCCACTTTGCGGATCATGCCTGCACGTAACATTAATTGATGGCTAATGACTTCAGCATCAGCAGGGGTTTCTTTTAACGTAGAAAGAAGATATTTACTGGTTCGCATAAATTTATCCTAAAAAAATTTATTTATAAATATATATGATAAAAATGTGAGCTAGTTTAGCAGTACCAAGCGTAACACTAAAGTAATTTTATTGTTATTTTTAATATGGAATTCTTGTAATACCTCCAACTCAGCATTAATAAAGTATGTTTTTAAATTATAGTCGCTAAATACAGATTATTTGGCTATAGAATGGCAGTATGTTTTACTTTTTTGTATCAATATTAATGCTTTATTAATTTTTATTTTGCTAGGTATCAAATTGGATATTTTTCATCATATTGATTATATTTAATTTTTTGTTGTTTGTGTGATAAAGATCACTTTGTAAAAGTTATTAAATTGATATCATATGCGCAGAATTTTAGATTGAGGAGTAGTTCAAAATGAGTACGTTAATGACTAACGAAAATGTAATAGATTCATGTAAAGAATCAAAATTACCTAAATGGCGAAAAAGTGATACGTTATGGATGCTTAGCCTTTATGGTACAGCGATTGGTGCTGGAGTACTTTTTCTACCAATTAATGCAGGTGTCGGTGGGTTAATTCCGTTGCTGGTTATGTTGGTTCTTGCCTTTCCTATGACATTTTTTGCTCATCAAGCTTTGTGTCGATTTGTATTATCAGGTAAAAGTCGCGATGGCGATATTACCGTTGTTGTTGAAGAGGCTTTTGGGCGCACAGCAGGAAACTGGATAACTGTACTTTATTTTTTTGCAATTTACCCAATATTATTAGTATATAGCGTTGGTATTACAAATACAGTAGATAGCTTTATGGTTCATCAATTAGGAATGGAGTCATTACCACGAGCTTTACTTTCATTTGTTTTAGTTGCATTTTTAATGTCAATTGTTCACTTTGGCGAAGAACTTATTGTTAAAGTTATGTCAATATTAGTTTTTCCATTTATTGCCGTTTTAATGATTTTAGCGTTATTTTTAATTCCTGAGTGGAATGGTGAAATTTTTACCAATTTGTCTTTTGGTAGTAGTGACGGAGAACAAAGTATTTTAATGACACTTTGGTTAGTTATTCCTGTTATGGTTTTTGCATTTAATCATTCTCCAATTATTTCATCTTTAGCGGTAGCTAAACGTAAAGAATATGGTGACGTTTATGCTGAACCTAAATGTACTAGAATTATTGCAGCAAGCAATATCATGATGGTTGTAACAGTGGTGTTTTTTGTTTTTAGTTGTGCGCTTTGCTTGTCGCCTGCTGAACTTTTAGATGCAAAAGCTCAAAATATCTCAACGTTGTCATATTTGGCTAATCGATTTAATTCACCTGTTATTGAGTATATTGGTCCTCCAATTGCATTTATTGCAATGGCTAAATCGTTTTTAGGTCACTATCTAGGTGGTAAAGAAGGATTTAATGGTGTTGTTAATAAATTTTTGCGTAGCCGTAATAAAACAATTTCAGAAAACAAACTTGATAAATTAGCTATTGCCTTTATGTTTGTAACTGCTTGGGGGGTTGCAACATTAAATCCAAGTATTTTAGGTCTTATTGAATCACTTGGTGGTCCAATTTTAGCTGTGTTGTTGTTTTTAATGCCAATGTATGCAATTCATAAATTACCTGTACTAGCAAAATATAAAGGAAGGCTAAGTAATGTGTTTATTGTTGTTATGGGATTAGTTGCAATTTCAGCCGCTATCTATAATTTATTATAAAATTTAATTCATGGGTAATTACCACTTACTTGTTTATTTAATATATAAAACCTACTGGCATTCGTTGGTAGGTAAATACAGCTACTAGTAAAATAATCTACCGATATAGCAAGAATTAACTATTAATGGGTATTAAAACTTATTTTCATAATCTCAAAAGTGATACCTAGGTATCAGTATGGGGTAAGTGGCAAGATGATTATTGGCTATTTTATTAGCAAAAGTTAATTCGTAAAGATATCACTAGGATAGCAGTATTAATTTAAGTTTTGCATCAAAAGGGAAAAATATGAGTTCGGTATTTGAAATATTTAAAATTGGCATTGGACCTTCAAGCTCACATACAGTAGGACCAATGAGGGCAGGGAAGGCATTCATAGATCAACTAATCAGTAATAACATGATGGCATCAGTAACAAAAATTGTGGCTGATGTTTATGGCTCTTTGTCGTTAACAGGCAAAGGTCATCAAACAGATATTGCTATTATTATGGGATTAGCTGGCGAAAAACCTGATTCTGTTGATATTGATAGTATTCCAAGTGTTATCGAAAAACTTAGCCAAACTCAGCGGTTATCTATTTACAATGATCGTTATGAAATCGATTTTCCGTTGGAAAGTTGTATGGTGTTTCATTCTAAATTTTTACCATTACATGAAAATGGTATGACTTTGAGTGCATATAGCGGCGATAAATTAGTTTTTCAGAAAACTTATTATTCTGTTGGCGGTGGTCAGATTGTTGAAGAAGAGCAGTTTGGTCAACAAGAGCAGGATTCAGTAAAATTTCCTTATCCATTTGCTTCAGCTGAGCAATTATTAAAACATTGTGAAGATAACTCATTATCAATTTCTAGTATTATGATGAAAAATGAGTTGCAAATACACTCTTATGAAGAAATTGAATCCTATTTTTCTCGTGTTGGGCAAACTATTTTGGAATGTATCAAACGAGGTATGAATACAGAAGGGCTATTACCAGGACCACTTAAAGTTCCTCGTCGTGCGTTTTCGTTATACCGTCAATTGTCTACCACTAAGGATAAATTTATTAGTGATCCAATGGTGATTATTGATTGGGTAAATATGTTTGCGCTTGCAGTTAGTGAGGAAAATGCAGCAGGAGGACGGGTAGTTACTGCGCCAACAAATGGTGCATGTGGCATTATACCTGCTGTGCTTGCTTATTATGATAAATTTATTAATCCAGTTACACCTGATATTTATATTCGTTTCTTTCTAACTTGTGGCGCAATAGGACAACTTTATCAAATAAATGCTTCTATTTCTGGTGCAGAAGTGGGATGTCAAGGGGAAGTTGGCGTTGCTTGTTCTATGGCTGCGGCAGGACTTGCTGAGCTTTTAGGCGGTAATCCTCAACAAGTATGCATGGCGGCAGAAATAGCAATGGAGCATAACTTAGGCTTGACTTGTGATCCAGTTGCAGGCCAAGTTCAGGTTCCTTGTATTGAGCGAAATGCCATTGCCGCAGTAAAATCGATAAATGCGACAAGAATGGCTTTAAGACGAATTACTGCAGCAAAAGTATCTTTAGATAAAGTTATTAAAACGATGTATGAAACAGGAAAGGATATGAATGCAAAATATCGAGAAACGTCGCGTGGAGGGCTAGCAATTACGGTTCATTGTAATTAGGTTGTTGCTATTTTTCTGTCGAATTCGCCGATTGCAAAATCGGCGAAACATTAGATTGTATTTAATGTTTCCAGTGCATGTGTTAACTTTAGAGCGCAAGAAATCATTTTCTGTTAGTACATCTACCCGTTCAGTTTTTACTTTTCGTTGTTTTCTTTTTCGTTTTGGTTGTTTTGCTGAGGCAATATGGATAACTTCGTTATAGGCAAGTAAATTATTAAGTTGATCAAGTTCTCCTAATCCACGAAGGACAGAAATTAATGTTTGTAATGTAATTGATTCGCCTTGTTCAATACGTTTTATTGTTGCAATGCCTATTTCGGATTTTTGCGCAAGTTCTAGTTGGGATAAATTTTTCTCAATTCTGGCTAATTTTATTCTGCGACATAGCATAGCAATCATGTCGGTAGTTTCATTCATGAAATATCCTTTTTTTTGATATGCCACATGATGTGGCATATATCATATTACTATTTATATTATTTTTAGACTAGCGGTTATTGTTCTTGGTTTTTTATTTGTTTCTTCTTTAAGTTTTCTAAAATCTTTTTATGGATACCATTAAAGCCGCCATTACTCATAATTAAAATTGCATCGGTTGGTTTAGCTGATTTTGTGATCATTTCAACCAACAAATCGATATCACCACTCCAGTAAGCGGGTTGAATACAAGCATCAACCACATCAGCCACTAGCCAAGGTAGTTGTTCTGGTTGGAATATAAAAATTTCATCAGCTCGACCAAGTGATGGGGCTAGTTCATCTTTAGATACCCCTAATTTCATCGTATTTGAGCGTGGTTCAAGTACGGCTAGAATGCGACGATTAGCTCCTATTTTACTGCGTAATGCTTCTAATGTGGCTAAAATTGCAGTTGGGTGGTGGGCAAAGTCATCATAGATTTCAATATTATTAACTTCACCATAAAGCTCTAATCGTCTTTTAGCATTGACAAAAGAACCTAGTGCTAAACAAGCATCAGCAGGCTCAATGCCCACATTATGGGCGGCTGCAATTGCCATTAGTGCGTTATGCATATTGTGTTCGCCAACTAATGAATATTTTACTTCGCCTACTTTTTTATTGTTAAAGTAAACCGCAAAATGACTCGCATCATTATTCATACGTTGTGCTAGCCAGCCGTTTTCTGATTCTGTGAATGCTTTTTGGCTCCAACAACCTTTAGCTAATACTTGTTTTAAATTTACATCTTCTTGTGGTGAGATAATTAATCCATTGCTCGGCACTAAACGAACTAAATGGTGAAATTGTTTTTGAATAGAACTGAGATCATCAAAAATATCTGCATGATCAAATTCTAGATTATTCATGATAAGTGTTTTTGGGCAGTAATGCATGAATTTTGAACGTTTATCAAAGAACGAGCAATCATATTCATCTGCTTCAATAACAAAATAATTGCCTTCACCTAATCTTGCGGATACATCAAAATTACCCGGTACACCACCAATAACGAATCCTTGCTTGTAATCTTGCTTTTCTAAAATCCAATTGACCATACCCGCAGTTGTAGTTTTACCATGAGTTCCAGCAATAGCTATGACCCAACGATCCCGTAATACATTGTCATGTAACCATTGAGGTGCTGAAATATAAGGAATGTTATTATCTAAAAGATATTCTACACAAGGGTTACCTCTTGATAGCGCATTGCCAATAATGACTAAATCAGGTCTTGATGTCAGTTGTGATGGATCATATCCTTCAATGATATCAATGTGTTCTTTTTGTAAAAGTGTGCTCATTGGTGGGTAAACATTTTTATCTGAACCCGTTACTTTATGACCTAGAGAGCGAGCTATTAAAGCAATCCCTGCCATAAATGTGCCACAAATTCCAAGAATATGAATATGCATTTTGAATCCTTAACATTGTATAAAAGTTATATCGATAGTATTGGGTAACCATTGCTTATTTGATTGGTAAACAGATGTAAATTCAGAGCAACCTTGTAATTATAATCGATTCTGATTGTTTATGCGAGTGGCCATAGATGCCGAACCATTAATAGTGGAGCTTGGTTGCCACGAAATTCATCAACATCTAAATGGTATACTATTTTCACATTTTTTATCGATTGATCAGGCCATAGTTGTCTATTTACATTAAAAAAGACCCCTTCAATAAGTGGACCACCGTTTTGGGGTTCTAGTACTAGTTTTAGGTGTTTGTCTGAAAGTAATCTCTGTTGATGAATAATGAATTCACCGTCAAAAATGGGAGTGTAGAATCCTTCTCCCCATGGTCCTGATTCTTTTAATTGTTTGGCGATTTCGTAAGTAAGATCTTGGCTATCTATTTCACCGTCAGTTTCAATAATTGGTTCTAGCAAATCGGGTTCTAAGCGTGCATCTAAAAGTGTTTCAAAATTATTTTTAAAACGTTCTAAATCTTCTTCTCGAATAGTTAACCCAACAGCCATTGCGTGACCTCCAAAACTGATTATTAGATCAGGATTTTTCTGATTTAATTCATCAAGAAGATCGCGTAAATGAACGCCTTTAATTGAACGTCCGGAGCCCTTTAGAAAACCATCTTCTGTTGAAGCGAAAGATATGACTGGTCGATGATATTTATCTTTTAAACGTGACGATAAGATCCCAATAATGCCTTGATGCCATTCTGGATGATGAAACACGAGTGAATTAGGAATTGTGATATTTTGTTTTTCAATTTCTTGAATGAATGATAAGGCCTCTTTATGCATCATTTGCTCAATTAACTTTCGATCACTATTGAGATTATCCAAATCCATAGCTTTGTTGATTGCTGAATCATAATTATCACAAAGTAGTAATTCAACTCCCAATGACATATTATCCATTCTACCTGCTGCATTTAATCGTGGCGCTATATAAAAAGCTAAATCGGTAGACGTAAGATTAATAGGATCTTTTTTAGATACCTGTAATAAGGCTTTGATGCCCTCACAACAATAGCCAGCTCGTATTCTGTTTATACCCTGATGAACTAAAATACGATTGTTATAATCAAGTCTAACCACGTCAGCAATAGTGCCTAAAGCAACTAGATCTAATAAATTTGCTACATTATATTCAGCTAAATTGTTGTCAGAGAACCAATTTTCTTGCCGTAATTTTGCTCGTAAAGCTAGCATAAAGTAAAAAGCTACACCCACCCCAGCTAAATGCTTAGATGGAAATGTACAATTAGGTAAATTAGGATTGATTATGGCATCGGCATTAGGTAGTAGCTCAGGGCATAAATGGTGATCAGTAATAATGACTGACAATCCTGATTGCTTAGCAAAATCGACAGCTTCAATAGCAGATATTCCGTTGTCAACGGTAATAATAAGTTGTGCATTTTGTAAAATGGCTTTTTTAACAACCGAAACACTTAATCCATATCCATCATTAAAGCGATCAGGAATGATATAATCAACAAATTGGTAGCCCATATTTTTTAAGGCTCTGATGGTTAAAGCAGTACTGGTGGCACCATCAGTATCAAAATCACCAACAATCATGATTTGCTGATTATTTTTCATTACTGAATAAAGAATTTCGACTGCCTTTTCAATACCATCTAGTTTATCGTAATTACATAGATTGCGTGTGGTGTAATCAAGATCTTGCATGCTAGTAACACCACGCAATGCATAAATCCGTTGTAATAATAACGGAATATCATCAGAAAATTCTGGAAGTACTTCAGGTAATTTGCGATGTTTTAATTTACTTTTTTTCATAATTTATATGCTAGCGCATTTGCGCTAACATGTGTTTTCATTTTAATTTACATTTTAGTAACAATAACTGCTAATTTTTATTTAGTTTTTGTGATCAAGAAATTCAATTAGTTTATCTGCAGGCACGTAACCTGAAACAAGTTGGCCGTTAGGTAAGACAATTGCAGGTGTGCCGCCAATCCCTAACTTTTTACCGACATTAAATTGTTGTGTTACATAAGGTATCATGCTGCTTGCTGGCGAAATTGTATTACCTTTGTATGCATTGTCAAATGCAGCTTTGCGGTCAGCCATGCTCCAAATAGATTGCATGTTTTTGCCAACATCACTGTTAGCACCTGCTCGAGGGAATGCAAAATAGTGAACTGAAATACCCGCTTCTAAATACTTATCAATATTTTCATGTAACAGTTTACAGTAATGGCAAGTATAATCAGTAAATACTGAAATGATGTATTTTTCATTTTTAGCTTTATAAATAATGGCATCTTTTTCAATTGATTTTATTAGGCTAAGATTGATGCTGTTAGCAATGTTTTCTGGTTCATCACCTTGTAAATCAAAAATAGAACCTTGAATTAAGTATTTACCATCTTTAGTAACATATACAATACCTTCTGGCGTGCTAACGCTTTTAAAATCTTTAATTGGACTATCAAAAATTTTTGATTCTTTGCTATCGTAACCGAATTTATCTAAAGATTTTGCAATTTCATTATTACTTGCTAATACTGAACTTGAAATTAACGCTAAGCCTAAACATATAACTAATTTTTTCATTCAATTATCCTTATTTTTGTCAATCCTATGCTCGAGGATGATGTTTACTATGTAACTGTTTTAACCTTTCCGTTGCAACATGTGTATAAATTTGTGTAGTTGATAAACTGCTATGCCCAAGCAACATTTGAACGACGCGCAAATCTGCTCCGTGATTAAGAAGATGTGTTGCAAAAGCATGTCGAAGCACATGAGGAGAAAGTGCTTCAATATTTATACCGATTAGTATGGCATAATATTTAATTCGATGCCAGAAAGTCTGTCGTGTCATTTTTTTTCCTAATCGGCTTGGAAAAAGCACATCAATAGGTCCATTTTTTAAAAGATCATTTCTGGCATATTTAAAATAATATTCAAGCCAATAAATTGCTTCTTCTCCAAGTGGGACTAAGCGCTCTTTATTACCTTTACCAATTACTCTTACTACACCTTGACGTAAGCTAACATCGCTAATTTCTAAATTTACTAATTCAGATACGCGTAAACCGGTGGCATAAAGTACTTCCAACATCGCTTTATCCCTAAGTTCAATGGGATCTTCTATGCTTGGCGACTCTAGTAGCGCATCGACTTGCGATTCAGTTAAGTCTTTAGGTAATTTTTTAGGAAGTTTGGGGGATGATAATACTGCAGAAGGGTCATCAGTGCGATAATTTTCTTGATATAAATACTGAAAAAAACGTTTAGTTGCACTAAGCAAACGTGCTGAACTACTTGCTTTATACCCATCTTCTACTCGTTGCATTAAAAAGTTTTGTAAATTAAACGTTTGAGTTGTTAGGAATGTGACATTTTGCTGTTGTAAAGATTGACTTAGTGCCAACAAATCAAGTTTATAAGAAGCAATGGTATTTTCAGCTAAGTTCCTTTCTAGCCACAATGAATCTAGAAAACGGTCTATTAACATTTTATTTTGGGCAAGTGTATCTTGGCTAGACATCAAAATTATCTCTACATTACATTTATTCTTTATATTATATACTAGCTGTCAATAAGTTGCAGTTTAAGTAAAAATTGCTATTTTTAGTTGTACAAATTTCTACACATTAACAAAAGTCAGGTTATTTAAATCGCTTATTCAATAAAAAGTTTAAGTAGCTGTCAATTACTGGCTTAACTAACAGAAATTATTCATATTAAACAACATTCATTTAACATTTTTTTTAAAAAAAGATTAAATTTCACACTAAAATTGTGTATGCTTTTTAGCTAAGCTGTCTGTTGTTTCAACTCAGTAATGCTGAGTATAAGATATAAAAAATAATTAAATAGACAGACTGATTTTAAAATTGGATATAAGGAGGAGGAAAAACATGTCAAACGAACTTAATCGTCTGGATCGGCTACACTAATTAGTACCAGTTTTATAAGGTCATTGTTATGATAAACTAAAAATAAGAGAAGGTAACAACAATGGCAATCGATTCATCACGAAGAGCAAAACGTAGCTTTACTAACGAGTTCAAAAAACAAATGGTCATGCTATATCAAAATGGTAAAAAACGTGCGGATATCGTCGCAGAGTATGACCTCACCAAATCAGCATTAGATAATTGGATAATGCAGTACCAAACTACCGGCTCATTCATCGCAAAAGATAATCGTCGAACTGAAGAGAACGAACTTATCGCGCTACGCAAAGAGAATAAACGTTTGTTAATGGAGAATGATATCCTAAAGCAAGCGGCGTTGATAATGGGAAGAAAATCGAGTTAATTTTACATAATAAGCATCGATACAGCTTACGTGCATTATGTCGATGTTTAAATGTAACCCGAAATCGTTTCTATTATCAACGGCAATTAACGCAGCAATCACAAGATATATCGCTGAGTGAAATAGTGGGTAAAATTTTTAATACTAATTATCGTGCTTATGGTACAAGGCGTCTGCAAGCAGAGCTGAGAAAGCAAGGCATAACCGTATCTCGACGCCGAATAGGTCGAATCATGGCGAAAAATGGCTGGGTTTCGA
>NZ_LZHA01000083.1:0-29615 GCF_001690335.1 Gilliamella sp. Gris1-4
CCCGTCCGCCACTCGTCATCAAGTGCAAGCACTCATGTTACCGTTCGACTTGCATGTGTTAAGCCTGCCGCCAGCGTTCAATCTGAGCCATGATCAAACTCTTCAATTTAAAGTTTGATGCTCAATAACTGTCTCTGACATATTCAAATGAATCTTCAGTGTCACTTATCAAGACTTAATTTTTTAGTCCGTAGACTTTAATCTTTCGTCTCGCAAGTGCCCACACAGATTGTCTGTTTCTTCTTTTTAAAGAGCTGACAGCTTCTATTCCCCATCAACTTTTCGTTGACTTAGTTCGCTGTCTCAAGGGTTGCGTATACTACGCTACACCTTTTTATTCGTCAAGATCTTTTTTTAAATTTTTGATCTTATTCACTGACCAATTTACCGCCTGCTTGTCGCTGACTGCGTGTCAGTGGATGCGCATTATAGGGGCTTAAAAATTTCCTGCAAGCGTTAATTGCAATTTTTTTTTCGTTTGCGTTTTATTTGTTCAAACCCATGTGTTCAATATATTTGACATAAACAAAATAAACGTAAATTGCTATAGAAAAAACAATTTATTAAGTTAATTTATACGAAAATATAAAGAACTTCATATTTTTAACGTGAATTTAGAATATTAATTTATATTCTAAATTTTAAATTTAATAAAAATATTTCAAAATACCAAATCAAATAATAAATGATATTATCTAACGAATTGCACCAATAAGGTATTTTGCTTTATTTTTGAAAACTAGTGTTATTATCTTAGCTATGGTAACACTTACGATTAAAGTAGATACCAAAAAGATTACTGCTCCCAATGATGCTAACCAACCATTGTCGGTTTTGATTACATAACCTAGAGGAGAAATATACAGTAGCTGTTCAAGTTCTAAAACAATAATTTCATGAATAAAATAGATAGGAAAACTAATATTTGCCATATAAGAAAAGAATTTATATAGCCTTCCTTCATTTGTTTTGTGATTAAGCCCATCTAAAAAATAAAGCGCTAATATAAATAAAATGATTTTTTGTAGTGTATCATAATAAAGATTTTCAACACCTAAATGGCTCATATAACGATAAGCAAATGGAATAAAAAAACATAAACCAAAAAGAAACATGACTAAGAATAAATTATCTTTGACTGTTTTGATAATGATTTGGTAATTTTGTTTTATCATCATGCCAATTAAATAAACTGGTCCATAATGCAACAAATTCAAAATAGGTTGAGTAAAATCAGGTTTAGTAAACATCACAACCCAAAACATAGCAATCAGACCAGCTACAATTAAACTCTTTTTCGACCAAAAATATAATAGAGGAGCCATTAAATAAATAATAATAATCATCGGTATAAACCACAATGGCAGCAGTTGTGTTCCTGTTAGCATCATCCTAACTATTGAGCTAACAACACTAGTTTCAGTCGATGAAAACCAAGGTAAATTAGATAAATACTGATAATGAAAAAAAACAAAGCAAAAAATAGATACCGAAACATAAGGACAAACAACAGTTTTAAGTTTTGATAAATAATAGGCCTTGGTATCAAATTTATAAGTTAGATGTTGAAATAAAAAACCAGCAATTAATACAAAAAAAGTAGTGAAATTAAAGGCAAATAAATTTAAAAAAGAAAATAAATAACTATTAGCAATTAAATGAGTATTTTTAAACACACCCAAACAGTGACTAAAAACAATCATTATAATTGCAACACCACGTAATACATGTATAGAATGAATTTTTTGCGGTTTTTCTGTTACCATTTTAGATACTGTAAATAATGAAATAAACTAGCATACATTATCACATTTCTATGTAACTGAAACTACAATTTATAAAAATAAATGTCTAAACAAATAAGCGATAAAATATCATTTAAAATCAAATTATTAAAAATTTACTGTCAATCTAATTTTCTAGCCAATTTTTTAATAGCAAACGAGCAAATAGGAATAATCTCACGCTTTTCTTGCTGTAATTTTTCTACTACACGGTCTAATAAATTATCTGCAATACCTTGACCACGATACGCAGAATCAACATAAGTATGATTAATAGTAGCTTTATCTTTTCCGACCCTTGTAAAGGTCATTTCAGCTATTTCTTTATTATTAGCATCACAAGCATAAAAACGATCATTATCTTCTAAAAAATGTAGTGTCATAAAATTACCAATATAACATTGTAATTAGTTTACTATGATTCACATCCATACTTGATAAATAACAACTCTTTTATTATTAAAAGCAGCCTAATTCCATATCGACTCATTTTAAAGGAGTTAGCAGATAAACAAATAGGTGAATGTTTAAAATATCATTTTCAACAGTTCACCTATTAATAAAACAATCAGATATTTATCTAATACTAATTATGCTTAAATGGCACAATTAACATTTAAAATAATCGTTTGGCTGTATTGTATAGATCCATATCAAATGGACGCTTCATATTATTGATAGCATCTATAATATCGTGATGTACTAATTTACCATTTTGTACGCCAACGCTTCTACCTGCATAGCCTTGTAGCAATAATTCAACTGCATAAGCACCCATACGAGACCCCAAAATACGATCATAAGGGACAGGAGAACCGCCACGTTGAACGTGCCCTAATACTGTGGCACGAGTTTCGTGATGAACAGCAGCTTCAATGTCTACTGCAAGTTGATTTACATCACACATATGTTCTGTAACAGTCACAATTGCATGTTTTTTACCTTTTGCAAAACCTAGCTTAATTTCTTCGATTAGATCTTCCTTCGTATAAGAAACCTCTGGAATAATCATAAATTCACAACCACCAGCAACTGCTGCATTTAAGGTTAAATCACCACAATCTCGCCCCATTATTTCAATGACTGAAATTCGGTTATGTGAAGAACAAGTATCACGTAATCTATCGATTGCTTCAACAGCAGTACTAAGCGCAGTAAAATAACCTATAGTATAATCAGTACCACGAATATCATTATCAATGGTTCCTGGTAAACCAATACATGGAAAACCTTCTTCAGTTAATCGCATTGCACCCATATATGAACCATCACCACCAATAACGACTAAAGCATCAATTTGATGTTTTTTTAGATTAGCAATGGCTTTTTGTCTTACAGCTTTATCTTTAAATTCTGGAAATCTAGCCGATCCAAGAAATGTACCACCACGAGTAATAATATCAGATACACTTGAACGCTTTAATTGAACAATGCGATCTTCGCAAAGTCCCATATAACCATCATAAACACCAAAAATATCCAACCCTTCTGATAATGCTGTTCTCACTACTCCTCGAATAGCAGCATTCATTCCTGGAGCATCGCCACCACTTGTTAAAATACCTATTTTTTTTATCATTTAAAATAACTCCAAATTATTAACTTTTAGTTATTATAGAGTCTTAACAGATATCTAACAATAGAAGATAAAGGCTATTTTTGATTAATTTTTCTACTTCATCATTTCGATAGGTACAACAGAAATCGGATCTTGATGAATAATTACTGTTGCAGGAGAAAATTCCTTAGAAATATGTTTTTCAATAGCATCAGCAATGGCATGAGCAGTGATTAAAGGCATATCATCATCTAATTCAAGATGCAATTGAATAAATTTGAGAGGGCCTGCTTGGCGGGTCTTTAGATCATGAAAACCTCTAACATCTGGATATGAAGCAACAATTTCAGCTATTCGCAAATTATCACTATCTGGTAAAGCGTGATCTAATAGGTCTTTAATTGCATTGTGTGCAATGTGATAAGCATTATAACAAATATACAAAGCAATAAAAAATGCAAAGGCCGCATCAGCATAAGTAATGCCATACCAACTTAAACAAAGTGCAATTATAACAGCAATATTCAACAACATGTCGGAAGAATAATGCAACATATCGGCTTGAATAGCATTACTTTTAGTGATTTTTACAACATATCTTTGATATAAAACAAGAATGCATGTTACTACAGCACAAACAGTTGAGACAATAATCCCCAATAAAGGTTCCTGTAGTTCATTCGGATAAATAAAAGAGCGAATACTAGAAAGTAACAAAATTATTGCAGAACCAATAATAAACGCGCTTTGTAATAATGCTGCCAAAGATTCTGCCTTGCCATGACCAAAGGTATGATCAGCATCTGCGGGTTTTAGTGCATAACGAACTAAAAAAAAGTTAACACCAGAAGCAAGTAAATCGATACTTGAATCTAATAATGAGGCAAATAAACTTATTGAACCGGTAAACCAGCAAGTAATAAATTTAATTATAATTAATGAAATAGAGATTGAAACAGCACCTAGCGTTGCTCTTTTAACTAATTTTTCATACAAATGTGAATTTGACATTTAGTGCCTATTTATTGATAGGATTCAATCCCCAATGGAAGAACTAGCTGCCGAGCGATCTCCGCTGCTTTCATTTCACCTAACAACACAGCAATAATTTTTAAAGCAAAATCAATAGACGTTGCGGGACCTTGGCTAGTAATAACTTTATACGACTCATCAAAATAAACCCTATCGGACTTCCAATTTTTAAACGCCTCTTTAGTGGTTGGATAACCGGTCATATATGCGTGTGGAAATAAACTATGATGTTGTAAAACCATAGCAGGAGAAGCACAGATTGCAGCAACAATACCGCCACTCTGGTGTGTTTGTTTCAATTTTTCGATCAACAATGGACAATCTCGAAAATTTTCAGCACCTTTAACACCTCCAGGTAAAACTACAACATCAAAATCAATGTATTGAACATCCGAAAGCATTTTTTTAGCCAAAATAGTTACTCCTCGAGAACATTCAATTTCACGAGTACTTGAGATACTAGCGGTAGTAACTTTAATATCAGCTCGGGTTAATAAATCTATTGTGGTTACCGCTTCTGTTTCTTCACAACCATTTGATAGAAAAACCAATGCTTGTTTTATCATCATTACGTTCCTTTTGAACAAAAAACTTACTAATTTTTTAGCGAAAATGAATTATTTCACCCTTTCAATATTGGCGCCTAATTTTCTTAATTTTGCTTCAATATTGTCATAGCCTCGATCTATATGGTAAATACGATCAACAGTAGTTAAACCTTCAGCAATACAACCAGCCAAAACTAAACTTGCTGACGCCCGTAAATCCGTCGCCATCACTTGTGTGCCACTCAATGTTTCAACACCATGGGTAATTAAGGTATTACCTTCAATTTCTGCTTTTGCACCCATGCGAATTAGCTCAGGAACATGCATAAATCGATTTTCGAAAATAGTTTCTTTAATGATTCCTGTACCTTCAGCAACCATATTTAGCAATGAGAATTGTGCTTGCATATCAGTAGGAAAACCTGGATGCGGAGCAGTATGAATGTTAACAGCTTTCGCCCTTTTTCCTTGCATATCTAAACAAATCCAATCTTCACCTACCTCAATCTTTGCACCAGCTTCCTTCAATTTAGAAAGCACTGCATCAAGTAGGGTTGGATCGGTTTTACGGCAAATAATTTTACTTTTAGATATAGCCGCCGCAACTAAAAAAGTTCCTGTTTCAATACGATCAGAAACAATCTCATGTACACCACCGCCTAAACATTCAACTCCTTCAATCTCAATGCGCATTGTACCTGCACCAGTAATTTTGGCACCTAGCATATTTAAAAATTTAGCGGTATCAACAATTTCAGGTTCACAGGCTGCATTTTCGATTATCGTTTTGCCTTCGGCTAAAGTGGCGGCTGACATAATCGTAACAGTCGCGCCAACACTCACTTTATCCATAACAATATGAGTGCCCTTTAGTTTTCCATTAACTGATGCTTTAACATAGCCTTCATCAAGTGTGATTGTCGCACCAAGTTGTTCAAGACCACTAATATGAAGATCAACAGGCCTTGCACCAATAGCACAACCGCCAGGTAATGAAACTTGTCCTTGTCCAAAACGAGCAACAAGAGGACCTAAAGCCCAAATTGAAGCACGCATAGTTTTCACCAGTTCATAAGGTGCACAATAATTATTAAGGTGACTTGCATCAAGGTGAATAGAATCATTTCGTTCACATTTTACGCCTAGCTGGCTTAGCAATTCTAAAGTTGTATCGATATCTTTTAACTTAGGAACATTTCGAAGTTCTACTGGTTTTTCCGCCAAAATTGCAGAAAATAAAATAGGTAGCGCAGCATTTTTTGCGCCAGAAATAACTACTTCGCCATTTAGCGATGTTGGTCCTGTTACGTGAAACTTTTCCATTATTAACTCTTATGCGTGACAAATTGGCGATTATTATAGAAGTTATTTACTAATAATTAAATGAATTTCATTAAAAAATTGAAAATATTACTTTTTTGAATTCACTAAAAACAACTAAAAATCAATAAGTTCAAAATTTTATCTCATTTTGAATCTAGTAAATAATTACGATTAATCAATGATTGACTCAAACAAATTAGCGCCTTATAGTGAATATACTATTTTCACATATAATTTGGGTTATATAACATAGACCGCAAGGTGCCCTTATTGCAATACGATAATATTCAGTCGAGAGAAAAATATGTTTAATTCACTTGCCAAAGCAGGAAAATATCTTGGTCAAGCCGCTAAATTAATGGTTGGCATCCCTGATTATGATAATTATGTTCAGCATATGAAGCTCACTCATCCAGAGCAAACGCCCATGACTTATGAAGAGTTTTTTAAAGAGCGCCAAGAGGCGAAATATAGTGGTAAAGGTGGGTTTAAGTGTTGCTAACAATTAGTGGGGTATAAATGACAAAATCTATTCCATCTTCGTTATTGCCAGTCACTTTATTAACAGGATTTCTTGGTTCAGGTAAAACCACACTCATTAATTACTTATTAACACATAACCATAACGAGAAAGTAATTATTATCGAAAACGAATTTGGCCCTGTAAATATTGATAGCAATTTACTAAATGTTAATAGCGAAATTCAAATCGTCGAAATGACTAATGGCTGTATTTGTTGTACGGTGCAAGGGGAACTTACTGAAGCATTACACAAATTACATGAAAAACGCTCAGCTGGTGAATTACAATTTGATCGACTCATTATCGAAACAACCGGTCTTGCCGATCCTGCACCTATTATTCAAACCTTTTTCATTGATGATTTAATTCGTGAAACAATTCAACTTGATGCAATTATTACTCTTGTAGATGCTCAACATATTTTAAAACATCTTAATGAACATCGCGTTGCTCTATCACAAATTGGTTTTGCTGATCGTATTATTTTAACTAAAACTGACTGTATTAATAACGAAAAAAAAGCAGAGGTAATTAATCGAATCCATAAAATTAATCATAAAGCGATTATATTTGAAGCTGTAAAAGGTCAGATCCCAAAATCGCAATGGCTTGATATACATGCCTTTGATCTCAGTGATGAATTAACAATAAATAAAGGATTTTTTGTTATCAATCCGACCCAAAAATTTGAAGCAGACTTTAAACCATTGCCACTACAAAAACAAGTGACTTCATGGGATGACAACGTTTGTTCATATCTTTTTGAAGCGGGTGAACTTGATCTAAAAAAAATCGGTGCATTTATGGAAAGTCTCGTCGAACAATATGGCAACGACATGTTACGCTATAAAGGTGTTTTAGCTATTAAAGATAATGATCAACGATTAATTGTTCAAGGTGTACATAAAGTTGTAGGATTTGACTATGGCTCACCTTGGCAAAACTCATCAGAAAGAATATCCAGATTAATAATAATTAGCCGCACTCTACCATTTAATGAATTAAATGAAGCGTTTTTAAAAACAGTGACAGATTAAAAAAATAAATTCATTAAAAAAGAACAATTACATCTAATTTTATACTGAAACATATAGTTACCGGAAACTTTTTTACAAGTTAACTGGCATAGGTAAACTCTCATCTTTAATAGTCACACATAATTTAATTTGCTAACATAAACGGTTTTTTAAACATGATAAAACAAACTATACAATAACATGGATTACGATATCGCAATTATAGGCCTTGGACCAGCTGGCAGTACGCTAGCCCGTTTACTGAGTCCTTCATTCAAAGTCATTGCATTAGATACAAAGCATAAAACGGGAAATGAAGGATTTCATAAACCTTGTGGTGGGCTATTAGCAGATGATGCTCAAAAAGCCTTTGCTAGGCAAAATATAAACTTACCCACTGATATTTTAACTGATCCTCAAATTTTTAGTGTCAGAACTTATGACTTACAAACCAAACTTGTTCGCAATTATCAGCGGAGTTATGTAAGTTTTGATCGGCACAAATTTGATCTGTGGCTAAAGTCACTAATACCATCAAATGTAACCGTTCTTCATAATACACTCTGTAAAGAAGTAAGGCGCATTATTGATGGTTATCAGATCACTTATCTTGATGGAAATAAAAATGAACACAACGCCACTGCTCAATATGTAGTCGGTGCTGACGGAGCCAATTCTCTGGTTAGACGAATGCGATATCCTCAACATACGATAAGACAATATATAGCGATACAACAATGGTTTACAGAGCAACATCCAACTCCATTTAATTCTTGTATATTCGACAATGAATTAACCAATTGCTACTCGTGGAGTATTTCAAAAAATGGTTATTTTATCTTTGGCGGTGCTTTCCCTAAAAAAGTAGCGAATCAAAATTTTGAACAATTAAAAGAAAAATTAACTACACAAGGGTTTATTTTGGGTAAACCTCTCAAAACAGAAAAATGTTTAGTGGTTTATCCAAATCGGCTACGTGATTTTTATACTGGCAATGAAAATATTTTTTTAATTGGTGAAGCAGCTGGTTTTATTAGTGCAAGTTCGTTAGAGGGTATTAGCTATGCTTTGGATAGCGCTGAAATTTTAAGTAAAATATTAAATAGTGGCCATCCAAAACCTAATAAATGTTATTATCAACGTACAATACCATTACGCTTCAAGCTTTATAGTAAAATTGTTAAAGCCAAACTATTAACAACTCCTTTGTGGCGTAAATTAATAATGAAAAGTAAGATTCAGCATATTAAATAACTTAAAATAAAAAAATAATAATGAAATATATTGGAAAATATTAATTATGTTTGATGTAAATGATTTAATCCGTTTTAACCACGAATGGTCAGAAAAAATAGAGCAAGAAGATCCTGAATTTTTTAAACAACTTGCAGTTGAACAAAATCCGAAATTTTTATGGATCGGCTGTTCAGACAGTCGTGTGTCAGCAGAAAAACTCATTAAGTTAAAGCCCGGTGAGTTATTTGTGCATCGTAATGTTGGTAATCTTGTAATACACACTGATTTAAACTGTTTATCAGTTGTTCAATATGCTGTGGATGTACTTAAAATTGAAGATATCATTGTTTGTGGTCATTTAGGTTGTGGTGGAATTCGTGATGCAGTTGAAAATCCTGATTTAGGGCTAATTAATAACTGGTTACTGCATATTCGTGATCTTTGGTTTCGAAACAGCTCACTTCTAGGGGAATTTCCTCCCGATATCCGTTTGGATGTTTTATGTGAACTTAATGTAATTGAACAAGTATACAATCTTGGACACTCTACAATTATTCAATCTGCATGGCAACGAGGTCAAAAAGTTAATTTACATGGTTGGGTTTATGGGATTCATAATGGCAAAATTACTGATTTGCATATCACTTCATCAAGTAGCGAAAATCTTGAAATTAACTACCGAGAAGCTATTTCTTATCTTCTAAATTTACATAAATCCCAGTAGTTAGCTCATAATTCTTATTTAAAACGATGGATAATTTGATTGCTGCTTCCTCGCCACAATAGACGAGGATCAGCAAGTTCTTGTACAAATTTTCCATCAATTAACACATCAATATAAGGAATAACCGCTTGTTGTTCAGTTGTTAACTCATCAAGCTTATACCCAGTCCAAAGCCAGATATCTTTATTATCGCACTCAGATTTAACACGTTGAATCAGTTTTAATATAGTTGCGACGTTTTGAGGATGCAAAGGATCACCGCCAGAAAGCGATAATCCTTGACGTTTTATTTCGGTATCTTGTAAATCTTTAATGATTTGATCTTCAAGTGCTTGTGTAAATGGTAAACCAGAATTTACTCCCCATGTACTTTTGTTATAGCAACCTGGGCACTGATGTACACACCCGGCAACAAAAAGAACACAGCGAGTTCCTTCCCCATTAACAACATCAACAGGATAATAGCGATGATAATTCATAAATATTTATTGATTATTAACCAATTTGACCATTATTTAAATGTTTAACTCGACGTTTTACTTCTTCTTGTTTACCTGCATTGAATGGGCGGGCATCAGGACTACCTAAATATCCACAAACACGACGAGTAACCGATACTTTTGAAGAATCATGATTACCACAACTTGGGCAAACAAAGCCTTTGCTAGTACAAGAAAATTCACCAGTATAACCACATTCATAACATTCATCTATTGGCGTATTAGTCCCATAATAAGGAACTCGTGAATAACTATAATCCCAAACATCTTCTAATGCTTTGATATTGTTAATCATATTTGGATATTCGCCATAACAGATGAAACCACCATTAGCAACTTGAGGATAAGGTTTTTCAAATTCAATTTTTTCGTACGGATTAACCTTTTTCTCAACATCAAGATGGAAACTGTTAGTGTAATAACCTTTATCAGTAACACCTGGAATTACACCAAATTCAGCCGTATCAAGTCGGCAAAATCGATCACATAAATTTTCGCTTGGTGTGCTATATAAACTAAACCCATAACCGGTTTCGTTCTTCCATTGATCCACCGCATTACGTAAACGCTCAACAATTGCCACACCTTTTTCGCGTAATTTATCACTATCAAATGGATGCGTTTGATTTCCGAAAAGTGCATTTAATGTTTCATGAAGACCAATATAACCTAAAGAAATTGAAGCTCGCCCATTTTTGAAAATTTCAGAAACATTGTCATCTTCGTTAAGCCTTACACCACAAGCACCTTCCATATATAAAATTGGTGCCACTCGTGCTTTTACGCCATCAAGTCTAGCAATACGCGTCATTAATGCTTTTTTACATAGTCCTAAACGTTTATCTAAAATTTCCCAAAATCTAGCTTCATCACCTTTAGCTTCAATAGCTATACGAGGCAAATTTAGACTAATTACACCTAAATTATTACGCCCATCATGAATTAACTGGCCGTTTTCTTCATAAACGCCCAAGAAACTTCGACAACCCATTGGCGTTTTAAATGAACCCGTCACTTCAACAACTTTATCGTAATTTAAAATATCTGGGTACATCCGTTTACTTGCACACTCAAGTGCAAGTTTCTTAATATCATAATTAACATCGCCCTGTTTATGGTTAATACCATCTTTAATGGCAAAAACAAGTTTTGGAAAAACTGCTGTTTTATGATTTTTACCTAATCCTTTGATACGAACTTTAAAAATAGAGTCTTGAATTAAGCGTGATTCCCAACTAGTTCCTAAACCAAAACCAAAAGTAACAAACGGAGTTTGTCCATTAGCAGTGTGTAAGGTGTTTACTTCATATTCAAGAGATTGAAACGCATCATAACACTCTTTTTGAGTTCGGCTTTCAGCATAAGCTTCTGGATTTGGGATATTCCATTCTTCAGCAACTTGTTTGTGTTTGTTATAACTAATAGTAACAAACTTTGCTAAAACCTCATCGATGCGATTAATGGTCGTGCCACCATAAATATGACTAGCCACTTGTGCAATAATTTGTGCAGTTACTGCAGTTGCTGTTGCAATTGATTTTGGTGGCTCGATCTCAGCATTGCCCATTTTAAAACCATTAGTTAACATACCATCTAAGTCAATTAACATACAGTTAAACATAGGGAAGAATGGCGCATAATCTAAATCATGATAATGAATTTCACCACAATCATGAGCACGAGAAATATCTTTAGGTAATAAATACTGCTTCGCATAATGTCTTGCTACAATACCCGCAAGTAAATCACGTTGAGTTGGAATCACCTTGCTATCTTTGTTAGCATTTTCATTTAAAATGGCGACATTACTTTGCTCAATTAACCCTCGAATATCTTGATTTAGACGGCTACGTTCTTCACGAGCACGATCACGATCATGACGATACTCAATATAAGTTCTCGCTAATTTTTTATAAGGGCCTGACATTAACTGATTTTCAACTGCATTTTGAATTTCGTTGATATCAACACTTTCACGTTCGCTCATTTGATTAGTAACAACACGAGCAACCGCTGCGCAATAATCTGGGTCATGAACATTCGCCGCCACAGCTGCTTTGACAATTGCATCTTTAATTCGAGTCTCATTAAATGCAGTTTGACAACCATCTCGTTTTATTACTACAGGCATATATACTCCTCAATATTCATTAATAACTAGCGCAGGCGTTATACCAACATTAATATTCGTTGTTATTATTCATTTTTTATCAAATTATTAGTTTTTTTGATATAATCCCAAATTTTGCCACCGCTCAAATACTACTATATGTAGTAAACTATATTAAATTATACACCATATATAGTGTTTTTCTACGATTTTTAATAAATGAAATCACTTGACAAGTTTAAAATCAATAACGACAAGGAGTTATGAAGTATTGAGATACAAAAGGGGGAAAAAGCTCAACAAAAGTGCAAACTTACTTGCACTTTTGTATAGCGAAATAAAATTATAAATTGAAAATATTAAGATTCAATATTTAACCAATCGGTATGAAACACGCCTTCTTTATCAATACGCTCATAGGTATGAGCACCAAAATAATCCCGCTGTGCTTGAATCAAATTAGCTGGTAATACCGCTGATCGATAACTATCATAATAAGCAATCGCTGCTGAAAGTGTTGGGACAGCAATACCTTGTTGTACCGCTAAAGATACCACATCACGTAATGATTGTTGGTAAGCCTCGACCGTTTGATTAAAATAAGGCGCTAACAACAAATTATCAATTTCATTATTATCGGCATAAGCGTCAGTAATTTTTTGAAGGAACTGTGCACGAATAATACAGCCGGCTCTAAAAATCTTAGCTATTTCACCATAATTTAAATTCCATTGATATTTATGAGAAGCAGCTTTTAGCTGTGCAAAACCTTGTGCATAAGAGATAATTTTACCCATATACAGTGCTTTACGGACTTTTTCTATGAGCTCCTGCTTATCACCACTATAAGGCGCTTTTTGAGGACCTTTTAACACTTTTGCCGCCGCAACTCGCTGATCTTTAATTGCTGATAAATAACGAGCAAATACAGACTCAGTGATTAAAGATAAAGGTTCTCCCAAATCTAAAGCACTTTGGCTGGTCCATTTACCTGTACCTTTATTGCCTGCCGCATCTAAAATCACATCAATTAAATAATTACCGTTTTCATCTTTATGCTTAAAGATATCAGCGGTAATTTCAATTAAATAACTGTCTAACTCGCCTTTATTCCAATCTGTAAACACCTCAGCAAGTTCATCATTAGTTAAACCAACAGCATGTTTTAATACCCAATAGCTTTCAGCTATCAGTTGCATATCGCCATATTCAATGCCATTATGTGCCATTTTTACATAATGACCTGCACCATTTGGACCGATATAAGCAACACAAGGTTCACCATTAGCTTTAGCCGCTATTTTCTCTAATATAGGAGCAACTAGTTCATAAGCCTCTTTTTGCCCACCAGGCATAATTGATGGACCTTTTAGCGCTCCCTCTTCGCCACCTGAAACACCAGTACCAATAAAGTTAAATCCTTCTGCTGATAATGTTCTGTTACGACGAATTGTATCTTCAAAATAGGCATTCCCACCATCGATAATAATATCACCTTTATCTAAAAGTGGACGCAACTCATCAATTACTGCATCAGTACCTTTACCTGCTTGCACCATAATCAGGATACGGCGTGGTTTTTCTAAAGAATTGACAAAATCTTCAATTGTATAATAAGGAACCAATTTCTTATCAGAATGTTCAGCCATGACTTGTTCTGTTTTATCTTTAGAGCGATTATAAATAGCAACAGAAAATCCACGACTTTCAATATTGAGCGCAAGATTTCGCCCCATAACTGCCATTCCAATAACACCGATTTGTTGTTTTGACATGATTTGGCTCCTTTATTAAACCTCTATAACCTTAACCATAAGGTTTTAACAACACCTAAAACTTAATTAAGTTTTATAAATTACGCTATATTTTGCCATAAAAAAAGCCGTATCAGAATACAATACGGCTCTTTTTCATGACTTTAATGATATTTACTATCAACTGAATAAATCATGAACGTTTCATCATTTCGAAAAACTCATCATTAGTTTTAGTCATGGCAAGTTTATCGATCAAGAACTCCATTGCATCAGTCTCACCCATTGGGTTAAGAATTTTGCGTAAAATCCACATTTTTTGTAGTTCATCAGGAGAAGTCATTAGATCTTCTTTACGTGTACCAGAACGATTAAAGTCAATAGCAGGGAACACACGACGTTCAGCAATTTTACGCGATAAATGGACTTCCATATTACCTGTACCTTTAAACTCTTCATAGATAACTTCATCCATTTTAGAGCCAGTATCAATCAATGCTGTTGCAATAATTGTTAAACTACCACCTTCTTCCACATTACGTGCCGCACCAAAAAAGCGTTTTGGACGATGTAATGCATTCGCATCCACACCACCAGTCAACACTTTACCTGATGAAGGAACAACTGTATTGTATGCACGAGCCAAACGGGTGATCGAATCTAATAAAATAATGACATCTTTTTTATGTTCAACCAAACGTTTTGCGCGTTCAATAACCATTTCAGCAACTTGAACATGTCTTGCTGCTGGTTCATCGAATGTCGAAGCAACAACTTCGCCTTTAACTAGACGTTGCATTTCAGTCACTTCTTCTGGACGCTCATCAATCATTAATACAACTAACTCGCATTCAGGATGATTAACCGCTAAGCTTTGAGCAATGTTTTGTAAAAGCATTGTTTTACCCGCTTTAGGCGGTGCAACAATCAAGCCACGTTGACCTTTACCAATTGGTGATGCTAAATCAAGAACTCTTGCGGTGATATCTTCGGTAGAACCGTTACCTCGTTCCATTCGTAAACGAGAATTTGGATGAAGTGGAGTTAAGTTTTCGAAAAGAATTTTATTGCGGGCATCTTCAGGCTTATCATGATTTACTTCGTTTACTTTTAACAAAGCAAAATATCGTTCACCTTCTTTTGGCGGACGGATTTTACCTGCAATGGTATCACCAGTCCTTAAATTAAATCGTCGAATCTGACTTGGTGATACATAAATATCATCAGGACCAGCTAAATAAGAGCTATCAGCTGAACGCAAAAAGCCAAATCCATCTTGCAAAATTTCCAGTACGCCATCACCAAAAATATCTTCACCACTTTTGGCATGTTGTTTTAAGATTGCAAAAATAATGTCTTGTTTTCTAAGTCGGGCAAGATTTTCAAGCCCCATCTTTTTTTCACCAAGCGCTACCAGCTCGGAAACAGAAGTGTTTTTTAATTCAGTTAAATTCATAATTTTAAAAATTCTTGAGGATAAAATTGATATGTTTGCAATTTAGTATTATTTTTGTGTAATTTTTTTATGTAATTATAAAAAATATCTCTTACAACACTTAAATTCAATCGATTGCTAAGCTTTTGATGATAATTGAACGTTTGAATATAGAATTTCACCACTTTACCAATAAAAACAATGAATTGTAGAAAGGAATACATGTAAGAGGTAGACAGATTACACTAAAATCATTAATTTGTCTATATTTAATTGAATAAGATTATTATAGAACACTAAATCTAGTAAATTAAAAGCATGAGCAAAAGAGTAATGTAGAATCCATTACCCCATTATCTTTACCAAATATAAAATATTTATCTACTATAATTGAGGATCAATAAAATTTTTAAGTTGTGCTTTAGATAAAGCCCCTACTTGAGTGGCAGCCACTTGTCCATTTTTGAAAATCAATAAAGTAGGAATACCTCGAATACCAAATTTAGGTGCTATATTTGGGTTTTCTTCAATATTCAATTTAGCAATAACAATTTTATCACTATATTCTTGAGCTATTTCTTCCAAAATTGGAGCAACCATCTTACAAGGCCCACACCATGAAGCCCAAAAATCAACAAGTACTGGTTTTGATGATTCATTAACAACTTTATCGAAAGTGGCTTCTGATAACTGAACAATATTATCACTCATTTTTATCTCCAACATATTTAATTTTTAACCATAATAGATTACTTTGAATTTCTCTACTAGCGATTAGTATAATAGGATATAATTATTAGTGATGCCACTGCATTTAGTGTGTTATAATCTCACAATTCGGATAATTATATTAACAACCATAATGATTCAATCATATCTTACCCAAACAACTTTTAGCCAATTTCCTCTTCATCCTTCAGTGTTAAAAGCGCTTGAAAAAAAAGGGTTTGTTTATTGTACGCCAATTCAAGAAAAAACATTACCGCTAACCTCCAGTGGAATGGATATTGCAGGACAAGGGCAAACAGGAACAGGCAAAACCATGGCGTTTTTGGCATCAACATTTAATCATTTGTTGAATCATGCTCCCTTACCCGATCACAAAACCAATCAACCAAGAGCTATCATTATTGCTCCAACACGCGAATTAGTAGTACAAATATACCATGATGCTGAACTACTATCTGAAGAAACAGGTTTAAAATTAGGATTAGCTTTTGGTGGTGATGGCTATGATAAACAATTAAAAATGCTTTCCACAGGGGTCGATATTTTAATTGCAACAACAGGACGATTGATTGATTATGCGAAGCAAAATTATATTAATTTAGACGCAATTCAAGTTGTCGTATTAGACGAAGCCGATCGCATGTTTGATTTAGGATTTATCCGCGATATACGTTGGGTTTTCAGACATATGACTCCTCCACAAAAAAGATTAACCATGTTATTTTCCGCAACATTAACACATAACGTACGTGAATTAGCCTTTGAGCATATGAATAATCCTCAATATGTTGAAGTTGAACCAGAACAAAAAATTGGTCATCGCATCAAAGAAGAGCTATTTTTCCCATCTAATGAAGATAAATTAGCACTTTTGCAAACGCTAATTGAGGAAGAATGGCCAGATCGTTGTATTGTGTTTGCTAATACAAAAGTAACTTGCGAAAAGATTTGGCGACATCTTGTTGCTGATGGTCACCGTGTTGGATTACTAACGGGTGATATTGCCCAGAAAAAACGTTTATCAATTTTAGAACAATTTACCCAAGGTCATCTTGATATTTTAGTCGCCACCGATGTCGCAGCAAGAGGATTACACATTCCTAATGTTACTCACGTTTTCAATTATGATCTACCCGATGATTGTGATGATTATCGTCATCGAATTGGAAGAACAGGACGCGCTGGAGCAGAAGGTTACTCAATATCATTAGCCTGTGAACGTTATTCGCAAAATTTACCTGCTATTGAAAAAGCAATTGATCATGCTATTCCTGTTAGCCAGTATGACCCTTCTGCGCTACTGGTTGATTTACCTAATCCAAAACCATTTAGACGTCCACCACGTAGAAAAGCATCAAAATAACTAAAGAGTAAGTAAAAACAGTAGGTACAAATAATATCAATTATAAAAACTATCTAAAAATGCCATTATACTTTGTTATAAAGCATTTTTAGATAACTATTATTGTCATATTGTTACTATACATATGTTTTGATTAACACAATGAAGCAAAATTATTCTTTATATAAATCATTATCTACCTGGCTTAAAAAACATTGATATTCAAATTCAATTTCTTTTTTAGTTTCCTGGGACAAAGTTGCAACATGAAATCGATGTAAAGAACTATATAAAACAAACAATATGTTAATTGAAATAGTTTCTTTTTTTTGTTTTATTTTATAATATGCACATAAATATCCTACCTTTTGCAAGGTATCAACATCTTTAATTCCAACACTACACAACAATCTTTCTAGCGACAAAGTCATATTTGGCAACTCTTTTATTCGTTTTGCTTTAATTTTACTTTTTTCATATTGCTCTTTTTTAGTATATTTTATTACCATCTGAACCATAGAAATCAATTGTTCATGATCCTTAAAAAGCTCATTACTCACTCTATAATAATCAAGCAATTTAGTTGACATGCCTGTTGTTATACTTAATGGTTGCATATCCAAATCAATAAAAAGCGAACGGTAATCAGGGTGCCCTCTTAAATAAAAGTTTTTTTGGATAATCCAGCCAAACATTACATCTTTACTATTAACGCTAAATCCTCCAAAAAAGGTTTTAATTGAAATATCTTCAACGTCAGAAAGCTCTGTTAAAATTCGATTTGCAAATGTTGAGCACATAATTAATTTCCATCTAAACTTTATTGAGTAACTGAAGTAACTTACTGGTTAATCTAAATTATAGCTATTTTATATTCAAACTATTTCTAAATTAATTCATAAATATGCGATCTGCATTCCATATATAAACATAAAACACATTATTGCTTGATAAATTATATTTTTGTGAACTTAAGTTAATTTTTGTGAATTTAAATTAATTTTTGTAAGCAGCAACTACAAAAAAAGATGACCATTAATAATTCTTAAAAAAAGAAAATAGCTTTAACATTGTTATTCTGTCGTAATAATTATACAATCACGGCTAATAAATTTTGGCGCCTTAATTTTGTCGAATCGAATCAACATGATAAAGAACATTATTACTCTATTTTTTATATTTTATTCTTTTATCGCATCAGCCGATAAAGTACCGTTAATTGATTCATTAACACCCTGCACTCCTGATTTTTTTAAAAAAATTTATAACAATAAAGAAGAATTAGAAAAATATACTGACATCAAAATTTTTGATAAAAATCAGGCCTATATTGCTGTTAAAAATCGCGCAGATATAACTAAAAACTATGTTTATTTCAAAACCCCTATGACTTATAAAACCTTAACAATTACTGGCTATTATGATAGCGCCATGGACCTTGGTAAAATGGGGAAATATTATTTCTGGGGATTTATAATTGAGAATGATATTAATCAAATCAAAGATACTTTGAATTTTGTAGATTGGAAAAATATGGAAGATAACTTACTGTATATCGCAAATCCAAAGATTCGTAGTATTAATGACGACATCAAAACTTGGCATAAAAATACCGGAACTGTCGTCGGTGTTAAAACCATTCCAGCACCGGATACCACCGAAAAACTACTGTTACTTGAAAAAAGTCCCAATATGAACCTTCTTATTTGTTCGATTCAAGGTATTGTGACTTCTGAACTACTCAAACAAGAACGACCTGACATTCAGTAATTTAAACTAAATCGCAGATTCATCCATTTCGCCAGTTCGAATACGGATGACTTGTTCAACGTTATAAACAAAAATTTTGCCATCGCCAATTTTACCGGTTTGTGCTGTTTTCATAATAGTCTCGATACACATTTCTAAAATATCATCAGACACAATAAGTTCAATTTTCACCTTCGGCAGAAAATCAACCATATATTCCGCACCGCGATAAAGTTCAGTATGCCCCTTTTGACGACCAAAACCTTTAACTTCAGTAACGGTCATACCTGTAATACCTTGATCAGCAAGAGCCTCTCGAATATCATCTAATTTAAATGGTTTAATAATAGCTTCAATTTTTTTCATATTTAATTTACCTTTAATTCAAGATCACCAATTTTTAAATCCAAAAGCAGAAGTAATAGGATAACGGCGACCTTTGCCAAAGTTACGAGCTGTTATTTTAGGACCGACCGCTGATTGGCGACGTTTATACTCATTTATATCAACCAATTTAATAACACGCCTTACAGTTGCTTCATCATAACCTTGCGCAATAAGTTGTTCAACGGAAAGATCAAGTTCAACGTAACCTTTCAAAATTCCATCTAAAATATCATAAGGTGGTAAACTGTCTTCATCTTTCTGATCTGGTGCTAACTCTGCTGATGGAGGGCGAGTGATCACTCTTTCAGGAATAACATAAGAACGAGTATTCCGATATTTTGACAATGCAAAAACCATGGTTTTAGGCACATCCTTTAGTACATCAAAACCACCTGCCATATCACCATAAAGCGTTGCATAACCGACCGACATCTCGCTTTTATTACCAGTGGTAAGAACCAATCTTCGACGCTTATTTGATAGTGCCATTAAAACAACACCACGACAACGTGCTTGAAGATTTTCTTCAGTGGTATCTCTTGGCGTACCAACAAACATTGGACTTAACGATGCCATAAACGCATCAAACATTGGCTCAATCGAAATAATATCAAATTCAACCCCTAATATTTCAGCTTCTTCTTTGGCATCAGCAATACTAATATCAGCAGTATAACGAAATGGCATCATCACAGCTTGCACTTTATCTTTACCTAGCGCATCAACTGCAATAGCAAGGGTTAAAGCTGAATCAATCCCTCCAGAAAGCCCTAATACTGCACCTTGAAAGCCATTTTTAGTAACATAATCGCGAGTCGCAAGTACCAATGCATCATAAACTGAAGCTAATTGATCATTTTCATTATTATCAATTATCGCCTGATGATTTACACCATATTCAAAAGAAGAAACTTGCTCCTCAAATGATTTTAGCTGACAAACAATTTCACCAAGCTCATTACAAACAAATGATCCGCCGTCAAACACCAGCTCATCTTGACCGCCCACTTGATTAACATAAATGAAAGGTAAGCCTGCTCGTTTAACATGCTGTTTAACTAAATCACGACGATTTTTCTGCTTGTTGCAATCATAAGGCGAAGCGTTAATAGCCACAACAAAATCAGCTTGAGCCTTATGGATATTATCAACTGGCTCAAATTGCCAAAGATCCTCACAAATTAGTAAACCAATCTTTTTACCCTTAAAATCAACTACGCAAGTTTGATTGTCAGCTGTAAAATAACGCTTTTCATCAAATACATCATAATTAGGTAATCGCTGTTTATGGTAGCGAGCTAACAATTTTCCATCACAAAAAAATGAAAGAGCATTGTAAATATTTTGATTTTGCCAATGTGGATGTCCAACAATAACTGCACAGTGTTGACTCGCTTGTTGAATCAATGATAATGCTTTTTGGCAACGAGCTTTAAAATCAGAACGAAAAATTAAATCTTCAGGTGGATAACCACACAAAGCAAGTTCTGAAAAAATAATGAGATCATCGGAGGAGTGGCTATTTATCAATTCAATAATCTGTTGAACGTTCCCTTCAATATCGCCCACACGCCAATTTTTTTGTGCTAAAACAATAGATAAAGACATATAAAATTTAATATCACAAATCAAAATTATCGACAAGTTTAAATGATTCTAAGTTGCACTGCCACTTTTTTATCGCTAACATGCAACAATAAATCCACTTTGACTTGTCTGGAAATTAATATGCAAAAAATATTAAATGTGGCGCTAGCTAAACGCAGTTATCCAATCACAATTGGTGAAAATCTACTAAGCGAATTTCAACATTTTAAACTCCAAGCAGGCCAACGAGTACTCATTGCTACCAATGAAACCATCGCCCCACTTTATTTACATACACTAATTGGTATGCTTGAAAAGCATGGTGTAAAAGCCGATTCAGTTGTTGTTCCTGACGGTGAAAAATATAAAACCATAGAAACATGGAATAGTATTTTAACAACGTTACTGGCAAACAATCATACTCGCAGTAGTATACTTATCGCACTTGGTGGCGGTGTGATTGGTGACGTTGCAGGATTTGCCGCTTCAGCTTATCAACGTGGAATTAAGTTTATTCAAGTACCGACAACGCTACTATCACAAGTTGATTCCTCGGTAGGGGGGAAAACAGCGATCAATCACCCACTGGGTAAAAATATGATTGGCACATTTTATCAACCACAATCGGTAGTGATTGATCTCAGTTGTTTAAAAACATTACCACGAAGAGAGCTTTCGGCTGGAGTTGCCGAAGTTATAAAATACGGCATTATTTTAGATGCTAAATTTTTTGATTGGTTAGAAGAACACATCAACGATTTACTAAACCTAGATATTAATGCATTAAGCTACTGTATTTACCATTGCTGTGAACTCAAAGCTCAAGTAGTTGCCGCTGACGAAACAGAACAAAACATGCGCGCAATTTTAAATCTTGGTCATACTTATGGTCATGCCATAGAAGCGGAATTAGGCTATGGAAACTGGCTACATGGCGAAGCTGTCAGTGTCGGAATGCTAATGGCAGCTCAAACTGCCAAATTACTTGGCAAATTAACACAAACAGATATAGATCGAATTAAAAACTTGTTAATACGCGCTAAGCTACCTGTTAACAGACCAGCACAAATGCCAATTGAATCTTACCTTCCCCACATGTTACGAGACAAAAAAGTACTATCTGGACAATTACGACTGGTTGTACCCACTAAGATTGGGCATGTCGAGGTGATGGATGGCATTGATAAAGACATGGTAATTCAATCTATACTACTAACTTAATCTATAATTGATAACCAATAGTTGCATCATTTACAATAATAAAAAACTACAACAATAAATATACATAGTCGCCCCCAAATAACGCCTTATTATCAGCAAAATAATATGGCGTTCATTTCATAAAAATAGCTATTAAAAATTTGCCATTGAAATGTAAATATTTTATTACGATATTAACTTTGGTTAGTATTACACTAACTTTTTAAACTAAATTTATAATTAAATAACAAATTATAAAACAACTATGATTGGATAAATAATGAAAATCCCATTTACTATTATGTAATTTTGTGTTTACATAATAACTGTCCGTGTAATTATTATTTTACATATAAAAATATAAATGATTTTAACAAGGAAAATAAAATGTTAAAAGATGCTTTAAATAATGTTCGAATCCGAGACGAGCATATGTTAATCACACCTGAAGAAATCAAACAGCTTTACCCTCTTTCTCATGATTTAGAAAACCAAATTGCCTTATCACGCCAAACTGTTGTGGATATTTTAGAGCGACGTGATCACCGCTTGCTTATTGTATGTGGTCCTTGCTCTATTCACGATCCTATTGCGGCAATTGAATATGCCCATAAATTAAAAAAATTATCAGACGAAGTCAAAGACCACTTATTTATAGTTATGCGAGTCTACTTTGAAAAACCACGCACAACTGTAGGATGGAAAGGTATGATTAACGATCCTCACATGGATAGCTCATTTGATATTGAGCATGGACTAAAAAAAGCCCGTAAATTACTGCTTGATATTACTCAAATTGGCTTGCCTATTGCAACTGAAGCACTAGATCCCAACACACCACAGTACATTGGTGATTTAATTAGTTGGTCTGCAATCGGAGCAAGAACTACTGAATCACAAACGCATCGAGAAATGGCCTCGGGGCTTTCAATGCCTGTTGGTTTTAAAAATGGAACTGATGGCAGTTTGGATGTTGCAATTAATGCCATGAAATCAGCCTCTATGCCTCATCGTTTTGTAGGAATTAACCAACAAGGACAAGTAACGGTTTTACAAACAACAGGCAATCCACACGGCCATGTTATTTTGCGTGGTGGAAAAACGCCTAACTATGATGCGCAAAGCGTATCATTATGTGAAGAGCAAATGCAAAAAGCAGGATTATTGCCTAACTTAATGATTGACTGTAGCCATGCGAATTCAAATAAAGATTATCGAAATCAACCTATTGTTGCTAATTCCATTATTGAGCAAATAGAAAAAGGCAATAATTCGATTATTGGCGTAATGATCGAAAGTAACTTATTTGAAGGAAATCAGCCTTCCGAACAACCACCAGAAAACTTTAAATATGGCGTATCTGTGACTGACGCATGTATTAACTGGGAAGAAACAGACGCACTATTACGAAAAATGGATCACATTTTAGCGCAGCCACTTATCGAAAGACAAAAGCACTCAGTTACTGCTTAAACTACTCAACAAATAAACATATCGCCGACACCATTATCGGCGATCTTTGTTTTATTTAACCTAATTGCTTACGAGCATTACGGAATATTCTCATCCAAGGGCTATCTTCACCCCAGTTATCAGGATGCCATGAATTAGTTACCGTTCTAAATACCCGTTCTGGATGTGGCATCATAATAGTTGCCCGTCCATCTTGAGATGTCACTGCAGTAATACCGTTTGGCGAACCATTTGGATTAGCAGGGTATTGCTGTGTTACTTTGCCAAAATGGTCAATATAACGTACGGCAACTAATCCGGATGCTTCTAAACGGCTTAAATGAACATCATCACCCACTTCAACACGTCCTTCCCCGTGTGAAACAGCAATTGGCATATGCGAACCAGCCATATCAGTAAATAGCAACGACGGGCTTGATTGAATTTGCACTAAACTAAAACGAGCTTCAAAACGTTCTGACAAATTACGAACAAAACGAGGCCATAAATCCGCTCCCGGAATTAGATCCTTAAGATTCGACATCATCTGACAACCGTTACAAACCCCTAACGATAAAGTATCTTTGCGATGGAAAAATTGTTCAAATTCATCACGCACTTTTTCATTAAATAAAATAGATTTAGCCCAACCTTCACCTGCTCCTAAAACATCACCATAAGAGAAGCCACCACAAGCAACCAGTGTACTAAATTGACTAAGTGTAATTCGACCAGAAAGTAAATCTGTCATATGAACATCGATTGCCTCAAAGCCAGCTCTATCAAATGCTGCCGCCATTTCAACGTGTGAATTAACGCCTTGCTCACGTAAAACAGCGACTTTTGGTCTTGTTCCTTTAGCAATATAAGGTGCTGCAATATCGGCTTGCAGATCAAAAGTTAGGTGCACATTTAATCCTGGATCATCTTCATTTTGTTTAGCTTGATGTTCTTGATCTGCACATTGAGGATTATCACGTAAACGTTGCATTTGCCATGTCGTTTGCGCCCACCATGTTCTCAAGGTTAAGCGTGATTCACTGTATACCGTAGCCGAGTTATCACGTACAATAATTTGTTGACCAGTTTTAGCACTACCAAGAACATGAACCGCATGAGATAAGCCAAACTGCTTAAAGCAAGCCATCACATCATCTAAACGATTATTAGCTACTTGAATAACTGCGCCTAATTCTTCATTAAATAACGAAGCAATCACATCATGGCCTAACGAGGCAATATCTACATCAACACCACAATGTCCAACAAAAGCCATTTCAGCCAATGTCACAAACAGTCCACCATCAGAACGATCATGATAAGCAAGCAAAGCATTTTGGCTTACTAAAGCCTGAATCGCATTATAAAAAGCAAGCAGCTCTTTAGGATCATGGACATCCGCTGTTTTTTGCCCTAAATGGCGATACACTTGGGCTAGTGCGGTGGCACCTAGTGCTTGATGGCCTTTCGATAAATCAACCAACAATAATGTATTATCCTGATCAGTACGCAATTGTGGTGTCACTGTTTTACGCACATCTTCAACACGGGCAAATGCCGAAATCACCAATGATAATGGTGAAGTCATGGTTTGTTGCTCACCATCTTGTTGCCATGTCGTTTTCATGGACATCGAATCTTTACCAACAGGAATCGCAAGCCCTAAAGCTGGGCATAGCTCTTCACCAATAGCTTTAACAGCTTGGTAAAGACCAGCATCTTCGCCCGGATGTCCTGCCGCCGCCATCCAGTTAGCTGAAAGCTTAATCCGTTTGATATTACCAATATTGGTTGCGGCAATATTAGTAATTGCCTCGCCAACTGCAAGCCTTGCTGATGCAGCAAAATTAAGTAACGCAACTGGCGCACGCTCACCGATTGACATAGCCTCACCATAATAACTATCCAAACTTGCAGTAGTCACAGCACAATCAGCAACCGGTACTTGCCAAGGTCCGACCATTTGATCACGAGCAACCATACCCGTCACTGAACGATCGCCAATGGTAATTAAAAAGGTCTTTTCGGCAACGGTTGGCAAATGTAGAACACGTTTGACCGCATCATATAAATTAATTTCAGACGTTAAAAAATTATCGCCATGTGCTTGGTGAGTTTTAACATCACGTTGCATTTTAGGCGTTTTACCAAGTAGCACATCTAATGGCAAATCGATGGGATGATTATTAAAATGCTCATCATGCAAGGTAACCGCCTTATTGACGGTCGCCTCACCAATCACCGCATAGGGTGCACGCTCACGCTGACAAAGTTCAGCAAATAATGCCAATTTATCGGGATGAATCGCAAGCACATAACGCTCTTGCGATTCATTACACCAAACTTCTAGTGGTGACATACCTGGTTCATCGCTAAGTATTTTACGAAGCTCAAACTGACCGCCACACCCACCATCACTAACAAGTTCAGGCATTGCATTAGACAAACCACCAGCACCAACATCATGAATAAATAAGATAGGATTATCTTCACCAAGTTGCCAACAGCGATCGATAACTTCCTGACAACGGCGCTCCATTTCAGGATTATCACGCTGAACAGAAGCAAAATCCAAATCAGCATCAGACTGACCCGACGCCATAGACGAAGCCGCCCCACCACCTAAGCCAATATTCATAGCAGGGCCACCTAACACAATCAACTTAGAGCCAGCTGGAAACTCACCTTTTTGGATATGTTCACGGCGAATATTACCCATACCACCAGCTAACATAATTGGTTTATGATAACCTCGAAGCTCCTCGCCATTATGGCTATTAACCTTTTCTTCATAAGTACGGAAATACCCTAACAAAGCCGGACGACCAAATTCATTATTAAACGCCGCACCACCTAAAGGGCCATCCATCATAATATCAAAGGCGCTCACAATGCGATCAGGCTTACCAAAATTTTGCTCCCAAGGTTGTTCAAAATTAGGAATACGTAAATTAGAAACTGAAAACCCTACTAAACCGGCTTTAGGTTTAGCACCTCGACCAGTAGCCCCTTCATCACGAATCTCACCTCCACTGCCCGTTGCCGCACCCGGCCAAGGTGATATAGCTGTTGGATGATTATGTGTTTCAACTTTCATTAAAATATCTGCATATTCTTGATGATAGCAGTAGGTTTTATTCTCATTATCCGCAAAAAAGCGCCCAACGACTGAACCATCCATCACTGCGGCATTATCTTTATAAGCGGACGAAACATAATCAGGAGTGTGTTCAAAAGTATTTTTGATCATCTTAAACAGTGATTTAGGCTGCTTTACCCCATCAATAACCCAATCGGCATTAAAAATCTTGTGACGACAATGCTCAGAATTGGCTTGTGCAAACATATAAAGCTCAATATCAGTAGGATTACGATTTAGTTTTTTAAAGTTCTCAACTAAATAATCAATCTCATCAGATGCTAACGCCAAACCTAATTTAAGATTAGCCTCATCTAATGCCGCACGCCCCTGACCTAATAAATCAATGATTGTCACTGGCGCAGGTGATTCAACATGAAATAACTGCTCGGCTTGCTCAACATGGCTAAAGACCGCTTCCATCATGCGATCATGAATTAATGCTACAAAATCATTTTTTTGGCAATCGGTTAATTCTGAACTTACTTGTACATAATAAGCAATTCCCCTCTCAATACGGCGAATCTGTGATAAACCACAATTATGCGCAATATCAGTTGCTTTTGACGACCAAGGCGAAATCGTTCCTGCTCTTGGAGTCACTAAAAAAAGTTGCTTGCTAGCTGTTTGGTTGACATTGATTTGTGCACTCTTGGGACCGTATTGTAATAATTTATCTAACGTTAACTGTTGTTCAGCCGTCAAATCGCCTGCCAAATCAACAAAATGCAGGTATTGGGCTTCAATATTGATAACAGGGATAGATTTTTCACAGCAAGTAGATAAGATTTTACTAATACGAAATGCAGATAACGCAGAGCAGCCAGCCAAAATTTTCATAAAAATTACTCTTTTTAAGCCAAAAATAGGGAAAAAATAGATCAATATTATAAAAGAAAGCGCACGATGTGGCTATATTAAATACAGTTAATCGAGTGATGTAGAAGGGTAAATCTGTTTTTTTGTAAAAAAACAAATAAAAACTTCAATAAAACCAACATTTTTTTGACTGATTTTTTGAGGTTTTTTGCATTGTTTTTTATAAAAAAAGTCACTTATAAACACGACTTAAGGCTATGTTATTTGTCTTGTTTCGGCGTCAGACAAATTTGTCTGGAACAAATTTGAACATCTGAGCACAGCGAAGATGGCCTTGTAGAGGCGAGTATCAGGATGATACGAATAATTGCGAAGAATAGCCGAAGGCCACATTCGGTAGCCAAAGCGTGATTGCAAAGGGGATTTGCTCTAATTACCTTTGCTCGGACGTGGGCACTGTAGCTATTTTATTCACCAAAGCTAAAATAGGCCACAGCTTTAAACCGCTGAGCTCGCAAACTTTGCCTGCTCAAAGCCCCTACTTACGCGGGGGCTTGATTCTTTTTTACATGGCTTTTACTCCATAAACACTTAAACACTAAAAACTAAGGTGTGGTGCAAACACCATAGTAACTTAGTGTTCTATAAATGCTGTTGATATCGCCACGACTTGTGTAGACATAGAAGTTGTAGGAATTGCTTATCACGTCACTCGTCCAGTATCTTCCGTCGACAAAGTCCGCATCAGCGTAGTGGTCCATGTAGCCCCACTCCGTGAAAAATCCTGCCTCTATGCGACGCTGGTAGGCATTATTACCAGACGACGGCGTAGCTCCTACTGCACCTCGACAATCACTTACTGAATTCCAACCAGAACAAGTCGCATTGGTTAAATCACTTACTTTCGGCATACGATAACCCAAACTATCACACCATGTGGTTTGTCTTGGAACGTTAACCGTTTTAGAGCCCCGATTAACGAACCACTGCTTCAACACAAATCCATACCTCAACTCATTACCACTACTATCTCTACCCACCAACTCAAATTTCTGTGGCAAAGATGGCACGGTAATTTGACTAGGATTAGCATCGTTCCACTGGCTTCTTGCCTCTGGACCATGCAACGTTACCCGCGTTACATATTTTACTTTATCAGTAATCCATCTATCTTCGTTTACACCTTGGTTTGACAACCTCCATCTTATCGTTGCCCCTATATCACCATTTGTGATAACTCTCCAGCTAAACTGACGTGCATCTCCGGCGCCAATAATATCCAAATCAAAATACAATCCATCTGAACCTGTAGTTGGAAAATGTAAATACCCCAAACTTAGTACACAACTCACGTAGAAAATTAAGCTGCTTGTTTTAGTGTTTTATACTCAATCGGTGTCATGTTATTTAATGCCTCATGCGGTCTTTCGGTGTTATAAATCGTTAGCCATTCTTCGGTTATTTTCCTAGCTTGTGCTAAGTTGTTAAAAAGATATAAATCGAGTACTTCAGTACGATAGGTACGATTAAATCGTTCAATAAAGCCATTTTGATAAGGGCTACCGGGCTGGATATAATCAATGGTTATATCATGTGATTTAGCCCAGTTTATAAAGGTTTTTCCTGTAAATTCTGGCCCATTATCGACCCGTATTTTTAATGGATATC
>NZ_LZHA01000084.1:0-21434 GCF_001690335.1 Gilliamella sp. Gris1-4
TTTTTAGACCACAAATTAAATCGCCTATAGACAGTGCTCCATTCACCAAACTCTTCTGGCAAATCTCGCCAAGGAATACCGGTTCTCATTCGGAAAAGGATCCCTTCAAACGTCATCCGATGCTCGGATTTATTATAAACTCGGCCGGTATTTTTCATTATTTGTAGTAGCTTTTCCCACCGTTTATCTGTTAGCATTGTTCTTGGCATGATGAATCGAGTTATGGTTGTTTTTGGCTGAATTATTATAACTCACATCATGCCGTCTAAAAAATAATCATGAAAGATCAACACGCCCTAGTTATTTGTCAGTTATTTTTTATTTAGCACCACATCATTAGTTAGGGTCAGTTTTCTTTTTATAATAGGTTAAATTATTTATATAGCTTGGTTTACCTATTAACAGAAATTGATAATTGCTTACGAACAGCGGTAATTCTATTATTCAACATAATTATATATATCATAAATTAAATATATAAATTTCGAAAACAATAAGTTTGTGCTGTATTAAAACTTAACTACTAGACAGTGCAATATGCAAAACAAAATGGTAAGGATAGAAATAGTATGAAATACCACTTAGATAATTTTGTTAAATTAATGAATGACTCCAAAAAGAATCGTTATTTGCTAGTTGATAAATTAAGACCATTACCGGATTATAATTTAATATCTGTTGACAATATTCTTGAATTCTTTTTCGATAAACAAGCAACGTGAAGTCAACAATAATTTTACGGGTGATAGAAATTTAATCCATAAAAAAGACAAAAACACAGGGATCCCCTATGTGTTTAGCTTAATTCATACTGATGAATTTGAATATAAAAATGCAATGCTTAACACCATCGACGCTTACGAAAAATCAATAGATAAATTTTATAAAGAGCGTTCATCGGGATATATTCGCCATACAATCGATGAGTCAGGAAGCACAGTTAACCATTTGACTCGTAGCGAAATTGATATCTGTAGTAATCACCCTTTAACTAATTATGGTACCTGTGAATTTATTCCTGAAAATAAATCCGCCGAGGAAAATTTTGCAAAAAATTGGAACAAATTAAAAAAACAGCTTGATACTAATAAAATTGAAACTTTTCGAAAAGATAGGCGAGACTACCAAAGTATGGTCAAAAGCTGTTTATTAGACTATTCCAAAGATTATGCCTATTATGCGCGTTGGCTATTTGGTAAAGCAGGCAGAAACTCCAAGTTATCACAAACCGTTATTAGTGAACGTAATAAAAACCGTTTTTGGGAAGTGGAATTTGATTATCAACTTAAAGCATTTCATAAGTTATACCTTGATGATGCACATATTATGTTATCCAGTCATATTCCACCAACTGACGATGTCAAAGCTTTATATGACGAACTGTGCTCAGACGAAAACAGCTATTACTATCGAGTGATAGCGGGTGATAATAAGCAATTGTTTCTAGAAACCGACAGTGATCCTTCATCAACAACCGACCCCCCAAAAACAGATGGTTCCACGTCAGAAGATGATTCGTCAGATGATGAGTTTAACAAAGCGATGGTTGATAGTGTCAATGCAATATTTGGTGCAGAAGTCAGTACGTCAGATGGGGATATTCTTCTTGGTTATTTAATCCGTAATCATATTTTATCGTTGGCAACTGATATTAGCAAAGGTATAGCAACCGAATACCGTAATGGCAAAGTTCTACTTAACCAAACGTTAATATCAGAGCGTTTAAAACTTTTAGCCGAAAAAATAGCAAATGGTAAAGTGACACAAACAACCTTAAATATTCGCATGACCGATATTGCCGAAGTATTTAACCGAATTGGCGAAATTTCGGCAACCGCAATTTCAAAACTAATTTAAAAAACGCACAAGGTGATAACTTATATTTTAACAAAGCAGATTCTAAATTTTACATTATGGATGTAAACGGTAAATCCCGAAGCTTTACCCGTGAAGAATACGAAACAATAAGACAAAAAACCGTGTCACTTGAAATAGCCATGGTGACCGAAAATCCTCGAGTAACCCCAAAATTATTGGAAGAATTTGAAAAATTAGCCAATGAAGAGGTTTTATCAATTCAAAAATTTCGACAATTTGCCAATCGCGTGCCCAAAGAAGTTGAAATTTCGGTAATGGCAAATGGCGACGACTTACAACAATCGCTATTAAAAGAATTAGAAGAATCGAAAAAAATATATCATGTTCAAACTGAAAACCAAAAAATTGTTGTCAGCGGTTTAGCAAAATGCTTTTTAAATGTGGTAATGATTCATTTTACGCTAAATGCATTTAAAAATAATCTGGAAGAAATTAAAACCGAGACCGATCCAATACAAAAAGCCTTTCTGCTTTATGATTTAACCTCGAGTTTAATCGCTATCGCAGGTATGGAGGCCGAAGTTGGCGGGCATATTATCAAAATGGCAACAGGTATGACCGCACTTAAGATGACTAACTTTTTAACACGTCATCCTTATGGCGAAAGCCGACTAACACCACCAAAATTGAAACTCGCTTATGGCATGAAGCAAGTTTTTAATGTCACAAACAAATTTCTCAATTTTGTCGATAAAGGGCTTGGTATATTAGCAATAGCAGACGGCGCGATAGAGATTTTAAAAGGTGGTAATTTAATTCTTAATGAAAAAGAAATTGTAGCAGGGATACTAAAATTAACAGGTGGTTTTATAATGGTTGGTGCAGCAATGACATTAAAATTGATGACTTTAACGCTTCCAGTAGCGATGGTACCAGTAGTGGGGGTTATTGTTACTGTTGCAGGTGTTATTATTTATATTTCCACATTATTTGAGCGTAGTAAGCTAGAACGCTAGTTTGCCCGTTGTGGCTTTGGTATTGATAATGGGCGCTACCCAATGACAATCGCTGGATGCAAACAAGCGATAAATGATTTTTCGGTGTTGATATCAGGCCTCTCACCGCAATTGCGCTTTGCACAGCCCGATAAAAATCAAGAAATTTTACTAGCTGAATTTATATATCGCTCGCTTTACCTTGATATGACCATTCATGACTTCGATATGGAAAACGATAAATTAGCATTTATTGTCACTATTATGGATAAAAGAAACCCAGACTTAAAGGTGAAAATACAACTTAACCATAATAATATAAGTAAAATGCTGGAACCGAAACTCCTTGAAGATAGTTTGAATAAACAATTATATGGTCGTCCCTATATTATATTCACCCACGATAAAGGTAGAATGTTTAAATATCAATCAGAAGAGGTTGAAAACGATAATAGTGATTACACATTAAAACCAGTAAAAGGTACTAAAACCAATCTGGTTATTCGCTTTAAGCTAGCCGAGGTAAATCATAAAGCCATTACATCATTACTCTATACCGTTGAACTTAACTATAAAAAAACCGATATCATAAATGGCGACCAAATAGAAGAGTCACAACCGCTTCATCAATTTTATGAATTTGACGGTTATGGGATCATGGTTTTAAACCATAAATAGATTATAAAGGAACAAAAATATGCCATCACGCTATCAACCGCAAATAGTAAACTGGAATCAAGACCTTAGTAAAACTAGTGGTTTGGGAATTATCAGCGAAGCAAACTATATAGCTTGTGCCAATGATAACTATCTTGAAATTTATCGTTATAGAAAAATAGGTGCGACAAGTGCTACATTTTTCTTAATATTATATTTTAATTTGGCTTCTTTTATGTTGTTTTTTCATTTTTGGTTAGGAGTAGAATTTATATGGTGGATTACTTTTATTTCTTTTTTAATGATCATTGTGCTTAGCATTATTTGTTATCACACTCTATTCAATTTTCTTTTTGCCTATTTTGCTCCCTTTAGCAATCCTATTCGCTTTAATCGCAAAACAGGTAAAGTGTATCTTTACGAAGCAGTGGCAATAAAATGGATGACTACATTTTGGTTGCCATTTAGTGCATTCAAGGATTTAAAAAAATATCAAATTAAAGTTTATGATTGGGTCGACTTTCATGTGGTATTACAAAGTTCAACAGGTGCCTTTGCTAGTGGTGGTACAATTGAACTCCATATGTTGTTTGGCGTAGCTTGTAAGCCAAACAGTCATGAAACGATTGAATATATCTATATTGGTGAAACCAACCAATTTGCTTATGCTTGGAACTGGATCAGCCACTTTATGGAGTATGGAACGGACAGGCCATTAAATAAAGCGGGTTTAAGATATATAGATTACAGTCGAGACGATGCCAAAAGTTTTATGGATGTTGAACCACGCATTAAAGTCACCTCAAGGCAAATTGAAGGGTTAGACAGAGCCTCGAAAGCGGGGTCAAAAGAAGAGCTAGCCCAAATTGAACAAAAATACCAACTGAGTGGTACTGTCTATCCTGTTTATTAATAATGAAGTGTAGGATTTATTAGCATTGTTTACGGTAATTTGAGAAACATACTGTAATGGATATACATAAAAAACAAAACTAACGCCTTATCATAGACAAGAGATATGGCGTTTATATCATAAAGAAAAATAACTGTTACTGATTTGGCTAAAAGCTTTATGGTCATTCGCCCAACCATTTAACGTATTAAAGAAAGCCCGATTGAAGCTTTTGCCTTTTTGACAAGTAAGTAGGAGACAAAGTCAAAATTGAAATTGACTCACAAACTCAAGCCATTGTTGATACGGTTGAACGAGTATTAGTCGCAAGAGAATGATAATATTAATCGAATTTGTGTCAGATTTAAGCTAATTTGTGCCGATTATAGCTTGAAAATTCCTTATGATGTCTTTTATTTAATCGTTAAAAGAAGCCAACATGCGTATTTTGTGCAAAGCGAAAGCCATTATTTATAGTACATTATTATTGAGCACAAGTTGCAGTTATGCGACACAATTACAATTAACTAGCACTGATCTTATCAATAATGGATTTACTACTCGGTTTATATCCAATCAATTTGGTTGCCAAGGCGAAAATATATCTCCACAAATTTCATGGAAAATCTACCCAAAACGATAAAAAGTTTAGTATTAACTATGTATGATCCTGATGCACCAACAGGTTCTGGTTGGTGGCATTGGGTGATTGTTAATATTCCTGTACAAACATCGTTTATTAAACAATCAGCAGGAAATAATCCCAATTTATTGCCTAAAGGAAGTAGATTAGTACGTAATGATTTTGGCGTGATAAATTATGGAGGACCATGTCCTCCGCTAAATTCGACTCATCGATATCAATTTACACTTTATGCACTAGACATTGATCACATTGAGGTTGATGAACAAACTACACCAGCTCTAATTGGTTTTATTGCTAATTCGCATCAAATAGCGAAGGCAGATATGATTTACTCCTACTCACGTTGATATTGGTTAATAGGCTATTAGGATTATGGATTTTGCTTCAATTGGTCGAGTGACTTATATAACACAACGTTGTAATCAAACTCTAAAACAGATTCAAAGCAATGATCCAATGATTGTCTATGTCATAAATGGCGAAAAACAGATTGAATGTGAGGGCAAATATTTTAAAGTAAAAACAGGTCAATTAGCCTGATTCCAGCAGGTAATTTAATGAATATAAATAATTTTTATATTGATGATAAGGATTATCAAGCCATCTGTTATTCTTGGCATGCACAGTTAATAGAACAATTTGCTTTATCTCATCTTTATCAGAGTAGTCAAATTCTTAAAAAAAATCAAAGTTGAAACAATATTACCTGAAACTTTTATTACTCGATTGATACAGATTAAAACAGAATTATTTACACATAATCAATGCAATTCTAATCTTGTTAAACATTTATTTATTGAATTATTAATCAGATTATCTGCATTTGGTGTGTATTATTCCCCTGAATAATAACCCGAAAATTAGCCAAAAAATTCGCGAAATTATTAACCAGCAGCCAGACAAAAAGTGGCAGGCAGCAGAAATTGCTGAACAATTTGCTATGAGCGAATCAACTTAACGGCGACATCTTGCTTTAGAAGGATATAATTTATCCAAAATTATCTTAGATATAAGAATGAATTTTGGTTTAATGCTGTTACAAACCACCCAAAAAACGATCCTACAAATTGCCCAAGAAGTGGGATATGAATCGGGCTCTCGTTTTGCTTTTTACTTTAAACAACGTTTTAGATTTTCACCAAAGAGGCTACGTTAGCCAATTTTTTATCACTAACATTTAATTTTATTTATTAAATTTTTTTATGCATGTTCATTACCGTGTTTTCTCAGACTATTGTATATAGCGCTAGCAATTCCTAAAGATTGTCAATTATTTTATCATAGTAATCAATTTTTATGATATAAAGTTTACAAGTGTTAAGCCAATTGATACGATGCGTCTCTATTATTTTCTTTATATTCATCAATTATGCTTTATCTTATTTTTGTAACAATTATTTGGTCGTTTTCGTTTAGTTTTATTGGTGTTTATATCAGTGGACAGGTTGATACTTGGTTTGCTGTGGTTATGCGTGTTGTGTTAGCATTTATTACCTTTTTACCTTTTTTACACTTTAGAAATTTTAAGCTTAAAACCCTATTTCTTTTAATGGGTGTTGGGGCTTGTCAATTAGGAATTATGTACTTTTTTTATTATAATTCCTTCCAATATATTTCGGTACCTGAAGTGCTGTTGTTTACCATTTTTACACCTATTTATGTCACAGTTATTTATGATTTACTGCAACGTCATCCATTAAGATTGAGTTACCTTTTTACGGCAATAATAGCAGTTATTGGTGCCGCTATTATTCGTTATGATCATATTAGTGCAAACTTTATTATTGGCTTTTTATTAATTCAAGGGGCTAATATTGTTTTTTCCTTAGGGCAGGTTGGTTATAAAAGAATTATGGAGATATATCCAATGCCTCAACATCAGGCTTTTGCTTGGGTTTACTTGGGGGCGGTAATTGTGGCAACAGTAGGTTGGTTACTTTTTGGCAATGCATCAAAATTACCTACAACTATTTTACAATGGAGTATTATTATCTGGCTTGGCGTAGTTGCTTCTGGCGTATGTTACTTTTTATGGAATTTTGGCGCGACAAAAGTTGATTCGGGCACTTTGGCTATTATGAATAATGTGGTTATCCCAACAGGGATTTTAGTGAATGTGGTTATTTGGCATCAATCATTAGACTGGTTACGCTTTATATTAGGTAGTGTAGTTATTGTGTTGGCACTATTGCTACACTACAAAGTTAAAAATCGATCATTGAGTTAAGCACAATAAGCAGTTAAGGTAAATGTGTCATAATCGATAAAATTAGCGGCGTTGTAATAGAAGACAGCGTCGTTGATATTAGTAAGCTTGAAGCAATAGGTCCTTGTAACACTTCAAACTGTCTTGCCATCATATAACAATTTATTGCAATTGAAACCGAACTAAGTAATACCACTACCTGTAATTCCAAAATTGGTAAACCTAATAGTTTACCCATAATGTAAGTAACAATTGGCAATGCAGCCAATTTTAAAATACAGATAGAGGTCGTAATAAGTAATTTGTCGCGAATTTTATATTCAGCCAGTCCCATACCTAGCACAATTAATGAGAGTGGTGCAGTCATATCGCTGACCATTTTTGTTGACTGATTGATAAATTTAGGCATAGGTAATCCAATATAATTCACCACAATCCCAGCAAAAATACCAATAATAATAGGGTTTTTTGATACGTTTTTTAATGCTTTGATAAAGCTCCGTCCAGAAAATTTACCCATTTGAACAAATTCAATTGATACGGTAGCAAGTGTCCATAAAATCAGAGCGTTAAATATAACAATAATGGCTACAATGGGGATTGCTTTCTCGCCAAGTAGCATTTTGATGATGGGAATGCCAACAAAGACGGTATTAGTATAGATACCACCCATAGCAAAAAGTGTACTTTCTGAACCTGTTAATTTAAATAATTTTGATGCAACCAAACAACCAAACGCAAAGACGATAAATGATCCACCAAAAAATACGAATAACACTTTTATATCGATTTGCGACTGTTCAGAAAAATGACTCATAATCTGAAACAGCATTATGGGGAATGCAATATAAAAAGTAAATTTAGTTAAGCTGTCGGTTACTGTTTTTTGCCAACGACCAATTTTAACAGCTAAATATCCTAATAAAATTAAGATAAATAAAGGCAAAGTAGATAAAAACTGTGCCCATAATGTAGTAAGAAATTCCATTATTATTATTTTATTGATGATTGCGTATAAAGTACCATTCTAAGTCAGTTGATCGTTTCGAATCAAATTGATAGCCTTCTAGATTAAAACTTTTAATATCGTCACTCTTTTCAATGCAATTTTTTATAATGTATCGGCTCATTAGTCCGCGTGCTTTTTTTGCATAAAAACTGATAACTTTATAGGTATCTTTGCTTTGATCTAAAAAAATAGGCTGAATTATAGTTGCATTTAATTGTTTTGGTTTGATCGCTTTGAAATATTCGTTTGAGGCTAAATTGATTAATGTGCGATGTGATGTTTTGGCTAGTTCACTATTAAGGTGTTCTGTTAATTTATCGCCCCAAAATTGATAAAGATTAGTGTTACTACCATTTTTTAAGCGGATCCCCATTTCTAACCGATAAGGTTGAATTAGGTCAAGTGGTCTTAAAATACCGTAAAGACCTGATAATATTCTTAAATGGGATTGTGCAAACTTTAGATTTTTATCAGTAAAATCTTCAACATGTAATCCTTCATAAACATCACCTTTAAAAGCAAGTATAGCTTGTCTTGCATTTTCAAGATTAAAATCACTATGCCAATCTTTAAATCGCTCATAATTAAGTTCGGCTAATTTTTTGCTAATAGACATTAAGTTAGCTAAATTCTCAACACTTAGTTTTTTGCAATCTTGAATAAGTTTTTTAGTTGAGTTAATAAATTGAGGAAGTGTGTAATTTTGGGTTAATAATGGAGATTGGTAATCCAAAGTTTTCGCCGGAGAAATAATTGTTATCATACGTATTTGGCCTATTGTGTTTTGCATTAAATAGGTTTATTTTACCTCTAATTCAACTCAAAGGAGTAGCAAAATGAACATCGATAAAAAAGAAATACATGATATTAAATCTTGGGCTTCTGTTCGTGAAACCTCGATTGAAATTGCTGAGGCTATTTTTGAGCTAGCTAACCATGATGAAAAACTTGCCGAACAAATTTGGTCAGAAGGTAGTGATGAAGTGTTGAAAATTGCGTTTTCTAAAACCAAAGCCGATAAGTTGTTCTGGGGTGAGCAGACTATTGAACGTAAAAATGTTTAAATCTTTATGAATTTGACTTTTTTAGGGACAAGTGCTGGTTCCCCAACATTACAACGTAATGTGAGCTGTATTTTATTGGATCTGAGACAAGAGCGCGGTAAATTCTGGCTTTTTGATTGTGGTGAGGCAACTCAGATGCAAATGCAAAAAGCCAAGTTTAGTCTTGCTAAACTTGAGATCATTTTTTTAACACACTTACATGGCGATCATCTGTTTGGACTACCAGGTGTTTTAACTTCCCGTTCCTTGATGCAGAATCAATCGCCTTTAACATTGATTGCTCCGAAAGGAATTAAAATTCTTATCGAAACTGTTATTGAAATTAGTTATTCTTGGTTAACCTATCCTCTTAACATCATTGAGCTTGAAGAAAATTGTACCGTTTTTGAAGATAATCAGTTTCAAGTAGAAGCAAAATTATTACAACATCGTGTACCGTGTTTTGGTTATCGTATTATCGAAAAAGATCTACCAGCTCAGCTTAATATCGATAAATTAAAGCAAGATAATATTCAGGCTGGTCCTTTTTATAACGATCTTAAAAATGGTAAAACAATTACACTTGATGATGGGCGAATAATTAATGGTACAGATTACTTAGGTCAAATTAAAAAAGGCCGAAAGTTAGCAATTTTAGGTGATACTATTCCTTGCCAAACCTCAATTGATCTTGCTAATGATGTTGATTTGCTTGTTCATGAAGCAACCCAAGAACATGCTTTAGTTGATAAGGCTATTGAACGTGGTCATTCCACCACTATACATGCGGCAATGATTGCCCAAAAAGCTAATGTCAAAAGACTTATTATGACTCATATAAGCCCAAGATATAATTTGAATAACAATAAAAAGTTAGTTAATGAAGCAAAAAGTGTTTTTGCAAATACTGAAATCGCTACCGATTTTGCAACTTTTTCCATTTAGTTAGATTTATTTTATAAAATTTCGCCGATGTTATTTTATCGGCGAATAAAAAACAGATTAAAGACAAAAATCCTTAATTAGTTGTTCTATTGCTATTTTAGTTGGTTTTAAAAAGTCCATTGAAATAAACTCATCGGGTTGGTGCGCTTGTTCAATTGAACCAGGTCCTAATACAATCGTTGGTGAAATTTGGTTTAGGTAGGGGGCTTCTGTGCTGTAGTTGACTGTTTGCGCACTATGACCAACTAATTTTTCAATGTGTTGTAATGCTGGATGATCTTTTTTGCACTCATAGCCCGGAATTGGGGCAACTTCGTATTCTATAGCAATTCGATTTGGATATTTATCCATAACTGGTTGCAGTGCTTCACAAAGCGCATGATAAAGTGAATCAACATCGTTATCGGGCAATACACGAATATCAATCACTAGCTCACAACAACCGCAAATACGGTTGGCTGCATCCCCCCCGTGAATAACACCTAAATTTAGAGTAGGGTAAGGAACGCTAAACCCGTCATTATGATATTGTTCTTTAAATTTTTGTTTTAGTACTAACAAGCGTTCAATGACTAAATTCATCACTTCGATAGCGTTAATACCTTTATCGGGATCACTAGAATGCCCTGATTTACCAATGACTTTAATGGAATTAGAGATAAATCCTTTATGTGCTCTGATGGGGATTAACGATGTTGGTTCGCCAATAATAGTACAGTCAGGTTGTAATTTAGTATTCTTCGCAAAAAATGCGGCACCAGCCATCGATGTTTCTTCATCGGCGGTGGCAAGGATATAAATGGGCTTAGTTAACTTTTTAAGATCAATGTCACGCAGAGCATCTAAAATAAAAGCAAAAAAGCCTTTCATATCAGCGGTGCCAAGTCCATATAACTTATTATTTTTTTCCGTTAACTTAAAGGGATCTTTAGTCCATTGCCCATCATCAAACGGAACAGTGTCACTGTGTCCACTTAGCAATAAACCACCTTGGGTTTTATTTTCGCTATTTGAATAAGTAGCTAACATATTATATTTATGACGAGTATTAGGAACAGGTTGGATATCAATAGCAAAACCTAAATCTTCAAACCAACAGGCTAACTTGTCGATGAGTGGTTTGTTAGAATAATCTAATTGCTCGTTAGTAACGTTACTAATTGTAGGTGTTGAAATTAATTCATTATACAGTGTTAAAAAAGATGGTAGCGTCATAAATTCACCTTTAAATGACAAATCGAAAATATACTTTTAATAATGTTATAAGCATATCATTTACATTATTTTTTGCATATAACTAACCACGTTGTTTCAATTAATGTTTTAATCTAGGTAGAATTCAATATGTACATTAACTAATGCATAGTTAGCTGATTAGGAGTTAAATTGACTGCTAAATTTGTTGAATGTGGTGTTTTTTTATGATTTTTATTCATGTTTTAGATAAGCATTTTATATAATAGGAGGAAGGGGAATAATTATATGAAAAATAAACAAAACAATATCATAAAAGTACGGCAAACATTACCTAATAATGTAAGCTTTATTGCAGAAAAAATCGATTATTTAGATTGTCAAAAAAAAGATATTTCTAAAAAATTGACAGCCTATGAAGCTTATAAAATGATGACATCTTATCAACCTAGATGGCTAAAAATACTCTTTAAAATAAGGGATTGTTTAGTGAAATTAATCGGTGTCAAAGCGATTAATGGATTTGATAGTTCTGCGGAAGATAAGCATCAACCAGACGAAAGCAATATGGCCGATTTTTTTACCATAACAGAGGAAACCGATGATAAACTGACATTAGTTGTAAAAGATTGCCATTTAGATGTATGTGTTTGTATTCGTGTTGTAGATAAAGGTAATGACATAAGTAAAAATACAGTATATTTAATTGCATCAGTTAAAAATCACAATATCTGGGGGAAATTATATATGTTACCCGTTGCTATTTTACATCCTTATATTGTTAATAAATTATTTGAAAATATAAAATAATAAGTCATTTATTATAAATAACTTATCAATTTGTAATGAGCATATCAGCTTTATTGCATAATGTAGTGATGTTATTAATTTCAAATCTATAAATAAAATATAAAACCATCCTGCTTAATTTTTTAGCTTTTATTGCGATTGTTTTATGAACAGATATTATTTGCCATAAACATTTGATACTATTTAAACGATGCAATTGATTAGGCCATAACGATTTGTTATCTCGTTAAAAATTATTATGAATCGTTTTAAAAAAATAAGGTGTTATATGAAAAATATAAGCAGGAAATGGATTGTTATTGCAGTTGTTATTATTTCTATTATTTTTATTTTATGGCAGCAATTAAAAACTGATGGGTATGGTTCAGATTTTATTAGTGGCAACGGACGTATTGAAGCGACTGAAATCAATATTTCAGCTAAATTAGCCGGTAGAATAGAAAAAATTAATGTTGATGAGGGCGATTTTGTTAAAGCCGGTCAAGCTTTAGTCGTCATGCAAACTGATACCTTACAAGCACAACTTAATGAAGCCCAAGCACAATACCGCCAAGCGGTTAGTAATGAAGCAAGTGCTAAAGCGCAAGTAGCATTAAAAATGAGTGATAAAGTTGCAGCGCAAGCAGGTGTAAGCCAAAAGGAAAGTGACTTAGATATCGCCTCAAAACATTTACAACGAACTACCGCACTATATCAAAAAGGTGCAATATCTATTCAACAATTTGATGACGATACTGCTAAAGTAAACAATGCTAAAGCAGCACTAGATTCTGCCAAATCACAAGTTACTGCCGCTGACGCAGCGATTGCAGTGGCCGAAGCGGGTGTTGATAGCGCCACATCGGCAATCAATGTTGCAAGTGCTAATATTAAAAGAATTCAAGCTGATATTGATGATAGTACTTTAAATGCCCCTGTTGACGGTCGTATTCAATACCGAATAGCACAATTAGGTGAAGTTTTACCTTCAGGCGGAAAAGTATTAAATTTAGTTAATTTGTATGATGTTTATCTTACATTCTTTTTACCTGAAACGGTCGCAGGTAAAGTGGGTATTGGTGATGAAGTGAGATTGATTTTAGATGCACTACCAGATAAAGCAATTTCTGCAAAAATATCGTTTGTATCAAGCGTTGCGCAGTTTACGCCTAAAACAGTTGAAACTAAAGATGAGCGTCAAAAATTGATGTTTAGAGTAAAAGCGCAATTAAGCCCTGAATTATTAAAATGCTTTATTAATCAAGTTAAAACAGGTTTACCAGGCGTGGCTTGGGTAAAACTTGATCCAAAAGCTTCGTGGCCGTCAGGCTTAGCTGATGTTGCAAAATGTCCAACAAAATAATTGGGGATAGCATATGTCAGAATCCGACAATAAAGATTTAGCTTTATCAACCGAAGCTAAATCGTTCGATGATGCAGTGGTAAAAATTAGTGATGTATCACTGCATTATAAAAAGAACCTTGCTCTTGATAATATCACTTTAGCTATACCGCCAAGATGTATGGTTGGATTGATAGGACCAGACGGTGTTGGAAAATCAAGTTTATTATCATTAATTGCTGGTGCGCATGTTATTCAAGATGGTTTAGTATATGTACTTGACGGTGATATGAAAGATAAAACACACCGTAAAAATGTTTGCACACGTATTGCTTATATGCCGCAAGGGTTAGGCAAAAACCTTTATCCGACTTTATCCGTTGAAGAAAATTTACAATTTTTTGCTCGTCTGTTTGGTAATGATGCGACCGAGCGTCGACGCCGTATTGATGAATTAACGCGTAGTACTGGGTTATATCCATTTTTATCAAGACCAGCAGGGAGACTGTCCGGCGGTATGAAGCAAAAAGTTAGCTTATGTTCGGCTTTAATCCACGATCCTGATTTGTTAATTCTTGATGAACCTACAACTGGGGTGGATCCACTTTCCAGAGCTCAATTTTGGCAGTTAATTAACAAAATTCGTAAACAAAGACCACAAATGAGTGTGATTGTTGCAACAGCCTACATGGACGAAGCTCAAAATTTTGATTGGTTGGTGGCGATGTATGGCGGTAAGATTCTTGAAACTGGCACACCAAAATCCTTACTAGCTAAGACAGGAAAAGATAATTTAGATGATGCATTCATTCAGCTAATGCCAGAAAGTGCTAGACAAGGTTATCAAACTGTCGAAATTCCACCTTTAGATCTTAATAAAGATTTGCAAACAGCCATAGAAGCAAAAGATTTAACTAAACAATTTGGTAATTTTATCGCAGTTGATCATGTTAATTTTTCAATTAAACAAGGTGAAATATTTGGCTTTTTAGGTTCAAATGGCTGTGGTAAATCAACCACCATGAAAATGTTAACGGGTTTATTGCCGATTTCATCAGGAGAAGCATGGTTATTTGGTAAACCTGTTGATGCTAGTGATATTAACGTTAGGCGTCATTTGGGGTATATGTCTCAGGCATTTTCTTTATATAGTGAATTAACGGTCAAACAAAATTTAGTTCTACATGCACGCCTGTTTGGTATTGAAGAAAGTAAAATACCTGCCCGCATTGAAAAATTACTAAAACGTTTTGGTTTAGAACAAGATGCAGAAAATCTACCCGATAGCTTACCTTTAGGGGTAAAGCAACGGCTTTCATTGTCAGTTGCTGTTGTGCATAATCCACAGATTCTTATCCTTGATGAACCAACATCCGGCGTTGACCCCATTGCTCGAGATGATTTTTGGCGTTTAATTATCGAACTGTCTAGAAAAGATAAAGTAACAGTGTTTATCACAACTCATTTTATGAATGAGGCTGCAAGGTGTGATAGAATTTCATTAATGCATGCAGGTAAAGTATTAGCAAGCGATACGCCAGATAACATTATCAGCTCCAAAAATGCTAAAACACTAGAAGAGGCCTTTATTAACTATCTTGTTGATGCAGGAGCTGATGATAGTAATGCAGAAGAACACTCTGTTGAACCACCAAAAGAAATACTCAATCAAGCAACAAAAACATTACCACATCATCATGTTCAAGGGTTTAGTCTTAACCGTATGATAGGTTGCTTATGGCGTGAAACACTTGAATTATCTAGAGATCCTTTACGAGCATTATTAGCGTTATTAGGTTCAGCAATTTTAATGTTAGTTATGGGATATGGCATTACGATGGATGTTGAAGATCTGAATTTTGCTGTGCTTGATCGAGATCAAAGTGTAATTAGTCAAAATTATATTCTTAATTTATCAGGTTCTAAACGTTATTTTATTGAAAGAGCGCCAATTACAGATTATAACGATATGGACGCGCGGTTAAGAAGTAATGAAATCGCTTTAGCGATTGAAATCCCTCCCAATTTTGGTCGAGATATACAACGAGGTGATCCTGTTGATATTGCTATTTGGATTGATGGGGCAATGCCGCTACGAGCTGAAACAATTAAAGGTTACGTTCAAGGAATGCATCTTGCTTGGCTAAGTGAAAAAGTAAAAGAAGTAACAGGAAAATCCTCAACTAGTTTGGCAAATATAGAAACAAGATACCGTTATAATCCTGATATTAAAAGCTTACCTTCTATGGTGCCGGCTGTAATACCAATTTTATTATTGATGATTCCATCTATGCTGGCAGCTTTATCGGTTGTGCGTGAAAAAGAGATGGGTTCAATTATCAATTTATATGTAACTCCAGTAACTAAAGCTGAATTTTTGCTAGGTAAGCAAGTGCCTTATATCATTATTTCCATGTTTAGCTTTTTATTATTGTTATTTATGGCAATCACCATTTTTGCTGTTCCCGTAAAAGGAAGTCTATTTACTTTATGCCTTGCTGCCTTTGCTTACTGCATTATTTCAACGGGTTTTGGTTTGTTAGCTTCAACTGTTACTCGTAGTCAAATTGCTGTTATCTTTTTAACTTGTGTAGGTACAATGCTACCAGCAATTCAATTCTCGGGATTACTCAATCCTGTCGCATCTCTAGAAGGTGGTGGTCGTTATATTGGTGAAGTTTATCCAACAACACATATGCTAATTATTGCTCGCGGTGTGTTTAATAAAGCACTTGGTTTTATGGATCTGCACAATTCAATATTTGCTTTATTGGTCACAATCCCCATTGTTCTTGGGGCAAGTATTTTTCTTCTTAAAAAACAAGAAGGATAGATATTATGCAAAGTTTAATTAATATTTATCGCTTAGGAATAAAAGAGTTATGGGGGTTATTGCGTGATCCTATCATGTTGTTGTTAATTGCCTATTGCTTTACCTTTGATATTTACATTGCCGCAACAGCAACATCTGATTCGTTGCACCATGCTTCGATTGCAGTTGTTGATGAAGATGACTCACCGTTATCACGGCAAATTATTGCAGCATTTTATCCGCCAATGTTTAATGATCCCGTTAAATTATACTCAATGAACGATGTTGATCATGGTATGGATACGGATAATTATACGTTTGCTTTAAATATTCCGCCTAATTTTCAACGTGATGTGCTAAATAGTCAAAGTCCAGAAATTCAACTTAATATTGATGCAACACGAATGGGGCAAGCATTTGTTGGGAATGGTTATATAACACAGATTGTTACTGGTGAAGTGACTGAATATGTTAATCGTTACAGTAAGGCAACTAATTTGCCCGTTAATATACAAGTGCATACTGCATTTAATCCTAATTTAACGCGATCTTGGTTTGGTTCAGTCATGGAAATTATTAATATTGTGACAACATTATCGATTATTTTAACTGGGGCCGCCTTAATGAAAGAGCGGGAACATGGTACGATTGACCATCTCCTTGCTATGCCTGTTACCCCTTTTGAAATTATGCTCTCCAAAGTATGGTCAATGGGGCTTGTGGTATTAATATCAACATGGGTGGCATTGTTGTTAGTTGTTCATAGTTGGCTAAAAGTACCAATTGCAGGTTCGGTAAGCTTATTTTTGATTGGAGCTGCATTGCATCTTTTTGTTACAACGTCACTTGGGATATTTATGGCAACAGTAGCAAAATCTACTGCGCAATTCGCAATGTTACTAATTTTAGTTTTATTACCACTACAAATGCTATCTGGGGGTAGTACTCCGCGTGAAAGCATGCCTGAAATTGTGCAAAACATTATGATGTTTGCTCCAACCACGCATTTTGTTGAATTAGGGCAGGCAATACTGTATCGAGGTGCTGGCTTAAGCGTGGTTTGGACTTCATTTGCGTGGTTATTGGTAATTGGTACTGTATTCTTTTTAATTGCTTTAAGACGTTTTCGTAGTTCAATTGTGAATATGGGATCATAACTTTCCATATTTTATTACCAAATTAGTACTTTTATTTTTAACAAGAAGGGTTATTTTAAATATTTATGAAAATTTCTAACCGCAATTAATTTTTATGGTACTTTTAAATACATGTACAATATTTTTGCTAAAGCTGATAATTTTGAATTTGATAATTAAAAAATAAGGAGTATTGGAGTTAAACTAACACTTTTGAGAAAAGTAGAACATTTTTAGCTTAAAAATAGCCAAAATTGCATTACTAATTTTACAATATCACATAAATGATTTACATTATGCAAGTCATTAATTGATTATTTCTAAACAAACTTTACTATATATTATTTTCTCTATTCATTGTCATTATACGAATATCAACAATAAAGCTTTGTAGTAGCAATTCTATATAAATAAAGTAAATCAAATTATTAACTATGATAGGTGTGTTTTTTTATAATGAATACCTTATTATAAAAAACATCATTTAGGGAATTTTAGTGCAATATTAATTTTTACTATAATTTAACACTCATGTTTTATGTTTTCTTATTTATTGTTTTTTAAAGAAATAAAACTCTATTATTAACAAGTTTTGAGTAAAGTTTTAATGGTTTTTTGAGTTTTTAAGACAGTTAGTAGCTCTTGTTTTACACAAGGTCGAGAAGAATAAGTATAATGATATCCAAGTTACTCAATTTTACATTTGAATATAACAAAGGTTTTCATTAAAGAATGTCTTTAATTAAGCATACTAAGTGCGAAATAGCATTTAATAATATCAAGTTTCAACAACGAAGAATATCGTTTTACATGTAATAAATATATTCGATTTTGTTACCCACTTATTTTAGCTAGGTCAATAAATATAATATCTAATCTGAAGTTACCGACCATTTACCGAATTTGTATTTTAAGTAATATTATTTTAGGAGTTTTAAAAAATGAATCTAATCTGGTCTGCAGTTGGGCAAGTTATAAGTTCTTGTCTTCCAGTTTTTTTGTTAATCTTTCTTGGTTGGTTATGTGTACAAAAAGGTATTTTTACAAAAGATTCTAAAAAATTATTATCAGGACTAGTATCAAACTTTGTCTTTCCTGCATTGCTTTTTGTGCATACATCTCATGCCAAACCATCGCAGATATTTAATGGTATTTGGATGATAGCCTTTTTCTGCACTATGTCATTTTTATGGATAATTTGTTTTCTAACTAATAAATACATTTTGCATAAAGAGTTAAAATCGACAGCGATGAATGCAATGCTATGTTGTTTTCCAAACATGGGGGGGATGGGAGTACCTTTCTTGACGTTAATGTTAGGTGCTGCATCAACTATTTCGGTAGCGATTGCTAATTTTGTTGTTGCATTATCATTGATTCCAATGACAATATTCTTATTAGAACTTTGTGATACTAAAATATCTGGCGGTAAAGTCACCGGTGATATGATCTTTAGTGCGGTAAAAAATTCACTTATGAAACCTATGTTTTTAGCCGTTATTTTAGGGTTAATTGTAAGTGTTACCGATGGTACTAAATGGCTACCACATTTTGTATTTAACACCTTTGATATTATGTCAAATGCTTGTAACTTTATTTCACTTATTGCGGTCGGTGTTGGTATTCATGGTGTTAAATTGAAATTGTCTAAACCGTTAATGATTAACGTTGTGTTGAAAAGTTTTATTACACCAATTGTTGCACTTATTTCCGTATATCTATTTGGTATCACAGGTATGGAAGCGGAAGAATTAGTTTTCTTATTGGCAATGCCAACAGCATCAACAGCGGTTATTTTGGCTTACAATTGGAATGTTGAACAAGAACAAGCATCAAGCATTTTCTTTGCATCAACGGTTTTATCTATCTTTATATTACCAACCCTGCTACTTATTATGGACTTCACCATTCCTGGTGTTGCTTAATAAATAAAGGATAAGTATTAATGCCCTTGTTTGAATTAAACTAGGGCATTTTTATTACTTATTACACACTTCTTGTAAGTCACTTTTCCTTAATTGCCAAGACAACCACAAAACAAAAATATTCTATTGTTATAACAAAAAAGCATCTTATTTCTCATAAAAAATCAGTCAGGAAAGGTATTGATTTTATTTGTTTTTTTATAAGAGTTAATTAGCTTTTTCGTTCTTTCAATCATTTCTTTACGAACATATTTAGGTTCTAATTTCTTTAAAATTGGTGAAGATAATAGCTACAGAGCTGCATACTTATTTACTAGGCTTTTAGTATTGGGTCATTATGGATCATGGTACCTTGTGTCTTACTTGCAGGTATTGTGATAAATATTACGACAGAAAGTTTTAAAAATTATAAATACAAAAGTGATACTCCTCAGAAATTACCACGTTCAAATCAGATTTGATAGGTCGTAAATTACTCAGGGCTGATATTTTGAATAAAAATATTACAATTAATTGTCTTCATAAGCTGATAGCGTAAAAAATGTAATAAGGTTATTCATTATTTCTGATTGCGATATATTCCATAATTAAAAATAATGAAGTTCTTATGTAATCAATGATGATGGATGAAAATGAGAATATATGAATCTTTATTGAAATTAGACAAAATGATAGAGTCGTCATTTCATGTTTTACCAATTCAAAATATCAAAGCTATAAAATCAGAGGCTTATTATAGTAAATATAAAAAATTAATGGAAAATTTATGCATTTTTGAAAAAACCGTTACTCAACCATTTTTTGATTCTTTAGTTTTACCCTCAAATCAGATTAAAAAAAGCATGGAAGTGGCCAGTCAAATATTCAATAGTGATGCTACTCTTTTTACAACAGCAGGTTCAACAATATCTAATCAAATAGCTATTAACTCTCTATCCAAAAAATCCCGGGTGTTGGTTCAAAAAAGTGTACATCAAAGCATCCATTTTAGCTTACAGAATTATAACATATATCATGACTATATAAATGAAGAAACAATCTGTAATGAAAGATTCTTAACAGAAATAAGCTCTGATCACTTAAATGAAATTATTCAAAATAAATACGATACATTAATAATTAATAGTCAGTCTTATGAAGGTTTAATGTTAGATATGGAGCCGTTTCTTAATTCTGTTTTCCATAATAATAAGTGGATAAAAAATGTGATTATTGATGAAGCTTGGGGAGGTTGGACCTTTTTTAACAAAGAAATGCGTCACAAAAGTGCCCCATATATTGCAAAAAAATTGAATGAAGAGTTCGGTGTGAATTTCGTCGTAATTCAATCAGCACACAAATCTTTTTTTAGCCTTAGACAAGCTGGATTAATACATGTCTATAGTGATGAATTATTTTTGAAAAACATAAGAGACTCTCACTTTAAATTACATACAACTTCTCCTAGTTATCCGATACTGGCGAGTACCGAGTTGGGGATAGTTACAATCGTTAATTGGGTTTTAGAACCTTCCAGATGTATTTTATTAATACATGATATGCAGCAATACTTTCTGAGTGCATTGTCTTTAGTAACCAAAGAAAATTTAATTAACAATTGCGCTTCCATTCTGAGTGTGGCAAGAACAGAATCAATACCCGTAGTTTATACAGCACAGTGCGGAAATATGACTGTTTTAGAAAGAGGGCTATTAAAAGATTTCTGGGGAACAGGAATGAATAGGGAGTATAAAAATATAGAAATAGTTCCTCAATTGAAACCTGAAGAGAGAGATCTTGTGTAACTATCCCCTAAAATAGTACAGCAAAAAAGTAGAAAATTCTCTATGATAAAAGTAAAAGGGGATTTAATTATGAAAAAAATGACTGAACATCAAATCGTCGCTATTTTAAAAGAAGCTGAAGCAGGTATTCCTGTCAAGGAACTCTGCCGTAAATATGGCATGGGTAATTCAACTTTTTATAAATGGCGGGAAAAATACGGCGGAATGGAAACTTCGGATATCAAACGCTTAAAGGAGCTGG
>NZ_LZHA01000085.1:0-17696 GCF_001690335.1 Gilliamella sp. Gris1-4
GATATCCATTAAAAATACGGGTCGATAATGGGCCAGAATTTACAGGAAAAACCTTTATAAACTGGGCTAAATCACATGATATAACCATTGATTATATCCAGCCCGGTAGCCCTTATCAAAATGGCTTTATTGAACGATTTAATCGTACCTATCGTACTGAAGTACTCGATTTATATCTTTTTAACAACTTAGCACAAGCTAGGAAAATAACCGAAGAATGGCTAACGATTTATAACACCGAAAGACCGCATGAGGCATTAAATAACATGACACCGATTGAGTATAAAACACTAAAACAAGCAGCTTAATTTTCTACGTGAGTTGTGTACTAAGTTTGGGGTATTTACAATCCCTCACACTCCCCTTATCAATATATTCCTTTCTATAATCATCAAACGGTTTTATTGAATAGAGCGATTTCGCGGCTTCTTTTAAAAGAGATCTATCATAATATTTTAATATTCCTGTATGATAACCGAATGCAAAGTCGACCAATGAGTCCATTATCACTTCAGTAAAAGCATCTAATCGATATTTTCCAAAATCAAATCCGATATAAAATACTTTTAACTTATCTTCTTCAAAATTAGAAACTAAAACATTCTTACATCCAAATTCTATTTGTTTCACAAGTATTTCCTATAAATATTTACTAAACTATAATGGTATAAAGTAAGTTTATGGAATTCCAAGGCTTCTTTCAGTTTTAATATTGTTGTTTTTAGTATCACCTAATATTGTAACTAAAACAATGTAATTTTAAATATGACGTTTGAATTATATAGTTTTTTGGTTGAAGATAAAATTCTGTTAAATTATATATTCATGGAGATTTTTAATATACACAATGCAATTACCACTAGATCTAAATTATTTTAGTTTGTAAGTTTTAAATACCCCAGCTCATTTTTATAGTTTATATTACTTATTTCTTCAATATTTAAACACCACTCCACTTGTATATCAATTTACTATACAATACATATTCATACTAAATAAAAAACGGCAATTAAAATGAGAACTGAAACCAAAGAATCGCCTATTAATATTAGAGCTAAGGCATCCCAAAAAGAATTGATTGATATTGCGGCTCATTTACTATCTAAATCACGCACTGATTTTATTTTAGAAGCGGCCTGCTCAAAGGCTGAAGATGTTTTGCTTGATCAGCGTCTTTTTTTAATCGACGATGAACAGATAAATGCTTTCAATCATGCAATCGAAGCCTCTTTTGATAGTAATGAAAAAATTCAAGCTTTGTTGTCACGGAAGTCACCATGGGAAAAATAGAAGCGCCACATTTATTGAATGAACATCATGATTTTACGTCATTTGATTGTGAAGAGTTGTCTTTGAATGAATGGTTGAAGAATAAATCCTTAAAAAATCAAAAAAGTGGTGCTTCACGTACATTTGTAATTTGTGACAATAATAAAGTAATCGGCTTTTATTGTTTATCAACTGGAAGTATCCAACATCGACAACTAACATTGAGTAGATTTAAGCGCAATATGCCCGATCCTATTCCGGTTATTATCTTAGGCCGTTTAGCTATTGATAAAAATTACAAAGCAAAAGGATTAGGTGCGGCATTATTAAAAGATGCTATATTACGCTCGAAAGAAGTCTCTAAACAAATTGGTTCTAGAACACTATTGGTACATAGCTTAACAGATGAAGCCAATGCGTTTTATATTAAATTTGGCTTTGTTGATTCAGGGATTCAGGAAAGAACAATGCTAATCTCTTTATGGTAATAAAATTGAGCTTAATTGTACATTTTTAAAGCAGCTAAATTTAGGGATACAAATACGGGTACATTTTTCATCTAAATTTTTCAAATCCAATAACCACAAGAATTCAACCCACATCTTCGATTCCGCGTCCGGGCACCAATCACCAAATTCTAAGACCTGCTTCTAGCAGGTTTTTTTATGCCTAAAGCCTTTTCAAATAAGCCTTTCACCTTGTTTCACTACTCAACAGTGTTCAACTAAAATTAAGCTAAATCCAGTAATAAGTTAATTTTACATCATTAATTTAATGATTATTTTACTTACACTAACTATAATACATTCTATAAAAATCAATTAGTAAGTGATAAGTTATATAATAAATCTAGAACTAGATATAAATTAAGAACTACGAAAATAAAATATACCTGTTCTTTTTTAATATGAATTTGTAAATTAAAAATGGCACTATTTTTGCTTATTTTATCTGTTACATAGTACTTAACTGTCGTTATATTGTTGTTAAAAGTTATTTTTAATCTAAAATGGAATTTTATTGTAACTTTTATGCTATATCGCAATTTTAATTATAGTACGCTTTGCACTGTATATGTGCAAAAAATAAAAAATATGAATTTAAACCAAATAAAAGTTAATTAATATAAAAATTAGAACGTTTTACTAAATCTATATTTAAAAAATATTAAAAATACGACATTCTTACCTGTGTTTAAATGTTACAAAATCGGTTTACAGTTAAATAATTGGAGTGATTTTATGAGTAATCTAAGGAAATATAAACATAAATTCTTATTGAGTGCAGGACTAATAACAATGCTTGCGAGTGCACAACTTCATGCTGCTGAAACATTGGTTTATTGTTCAGAGGCTTCGCCTGAAACATTTAATCCACAATTAGCAACAAGTGGTGTATCAATGGATGCAAGTGCAGTTCCTGTTTATAATCGTTTGGTAGAATTTAAATTAGGTACTACCGAAATTGAACCTTCTTTAGCCAAATCTTGGGATATCAGCCAAGATGGTTTAACCTATACTTTTCATTTACGCAATGATGTTAAGTGGCATAGCAATAAAGAATTCAAACCAACACGAAACCTAAATGCTGATGATGTTATTTTTACATTTATGCGACAAAAAGATAAAAATCATCCTTATAACAAAGTTTCTGGTGGACAATATGAATACTTTGAAAGTATGGGATTCCCAGATTTAATCAAAGAAATTAAAAAGATTGATGACCATACTGTTGTATTTGAATTAAACCATCCAGAAGCCCCTTTTTTAGCAGATTTAGCAATGTCATTTGCATCAATTTTATCAGCTGAATATGCTGATGCTATGCTTAAGAAAAACACACCAGAAAAATTAGACTTAGTTCCTGTTGGTACAGGCCCATTTACTTTTGTACAATACCAAAAAGATTCCAGAATTCTTTATAAAGCAAATCCCGATTATTTTGGTCCAAAAGCCAAACTTGATCGCTTAGTGTTTTCTATTACACCAGATGCCGCAATTCGTTATGCTAAGTTACAAAAAGGCGAGTGTCATGCTATGCCATACCCAAATGTAGCCGATGTTGAACGAATGAAATCAGACAAAAATATTGTTGTTAAAGAAATGGCTGGCGTTAACATTGGCTATTTAGCCTACAATATGGATAAGCCGCCACTTAATAATTTAAAAGTCCGCCAAGCATTAAATATGGCCGTGAACAAAGAAGCGATTATAAAAGCTGTTTTTCAAGGTGCAGCTGAACCAGCTAAAAACTTTATTCCTCCATCAATGTGGAGTTATAACGATGAAGTGAAAGATTATCCTTATGATCCAGCGCAAGCAAAAGAATTATTAAAATCAGCGGGATTAGAGAAAGGCTTTACTATCAATTTATGGGCAATGCCAGTACAACGTCCATATAACCCAAATGCACGCCGTATGGCCGAAATGATTCAAGCAGATTGGGCTAAAATTGGCGTAACAGCTAAAATTGTTAGTTATGAATGGGGAGAATATCTATCTCGTATTCGTGATGGTGAACATGATGCTGTATTAATGGGCTGGACTGGAGATAATGGCGACCCTGATAACTTTTATTCTGTCTTGATGAGCTGTGATGCGGTTAAAGCAGGTTCAAACTATTCACGCTGGTGTTACAAACCATTTGATGATTTATTGCAACAAGCGCGTATTGAGTCAAATCACGAAAAAAGAGTTGAGCTATATAAACAAGCACAAGTTGAAATGCATAATCAAGCACCTGCATTGATGATTGCGCATTCAATGGTTTATATGCCATTACGCAAAGAAGTTAAAGGCTATATTATGGCGCCTCTGTCATTACATGACTTTAACCAAGTTACGCTTGAAAAATAGTATTCCTAACGATTAACCACCAATGTGTGGTTAATCACTACGTTGGGTTTTGCTAAATTTAGAACTATAAATCTATTTTTTAATAATAATAAAAATTTTATCTATTTTATAAACGATAGTTTAAAAGCAATATTTAAGAGCTACTACATGTTTCAATTTATTCTAAAGCGGTTAGGTGTACTTATTCCAACGTTTATTTGTATCACACTGCTTACTTTTATTTTTGTTCACCTTATTCCGGGTGATCCCATTATGGTGCTTGCAGGAGAGCGAGGTTTAACCCCTGAACGCCATGCTGAATTAATGACTCAACTGGGTTTAGATAAACCACTGTATCAACAATATTTTCAATATATTATAAACATGCTTCATGGCGATTTAGGAACCTCTTTTAAAAGCCAAATTCCAGTATGGGATGAATTTGTACCCCGATTTAAAGCAACGTTTGAACTTGGATTTTGCGCAATGTTGTTTGCAGTTAGTTTTGGGATCCCAATCGGTGTTCTTGCCGCAGTGAAACGTGGTTCAATATTTGATCACACAGCAATAGGGCTATCTTTAACAGGTTACTCCATGCCAATTTTTTGGTGGGGGATGATGCTAATCATGTTAGTCTCAGTGCACTTAAATTTAACTCCTGTATCTGGTCGTGTTAGTGATATGCTTTTCTTAGATGAAAGTAATCCTTTAACCGGATTTATGTTAATAGATACTTTATTATGGGGCGAAACGGAAGACTTTATCGATGCAGTTACTCACTTAATTTTACCTGCAATTGTGTTAGGAACCATTCCATTAGCAGTAATTGTCCGCATGACTCGTTCTTCTATGTTAGAAGTATTGAGTGAAGATTATATTCGAACCGCACGAGCTAAAGGCGTTAGTAGAATGCGAATCGTCCTTGTTCATGCATTGCGTAATGCAATGATCCCTGTTGTTACCGTTATCGGTTTACAAGTTGGTACAATGCTTGCCGGCGCCATATTGACCGAAACTGTCTTTTCATGGCCAGGAATTGGTCGTTGGTTAATTGAAGCGCTACAGCGTCGAGATTACCCCGTTGTACAAAGTGGCGTTTTAATTGTTGCGGTCATAATTATTTTAGTGAATTTATTAGTTGATATGTTGTACGGGGTTATTAACCCACGTATTAGACATAAATAAGAGTGTTTTTACAGATGAATAAACAGGTTATTACTGAACCAACCAATACGCAAGACACCAGTTTAGCCGTACCTAAACCATTAACGCCTATGCGTGAGTTCTGGTTCTATTTTTCAAAAAATAAAGGTGCAGTCGTTGGACTAGTCTTTATTATTATTGTTGTATTACTAGCTATCTTTGCCAATTTTGTTGCACCACATTCCCCTTCTGAACAATTTAGAGATGCATTACTAACACCACCCGTTTGGATGAAAGATGGCAGTTGGCAATTTATTTTAGGAACTGATGATGTGGGACGAGATATCCTATCCAGACTCATTTATGGTGCCCGTTTATCCTTATTAGTCGGTTGCTTAGTAGTCATTATCTCATTGATTTTAGGGATTACATTAGGATTAATTGCTGGTTATGTAGGTGGTTTTTTAGACAATGTAATTATGCGTGCAGTGGATATCATGCTTGCATTACCAAGTTTACTACTTGCACTTGTATTAGTTGCAATATTTGGTCCATCAATTATTAACGCTTCAATAGCATTAGCTTTTGTTGCATTACCACATTATGTTCGCTTAACACGCGGAGCAACGATTGCTGAAATTAATAAAGATTATGTGATCGCCTCACGAGTTGCTGGGGCGGGACCCTTACGACAAATGTTTATCAACATCCTACCAAACTGCTTAGCACCATTAATTGTACAAGCTTCATTAGGATTTTCGAACGCAATTTTAGACATGGCTGCATTAGGTTTTTTAGGCATGGGCGCACAACCACCAACACCAGAATGGGGAACAATGCTTGCTGACGTATTGCAATTTGCACAATCAGCATGGTGGGTCGTTACCTTTCCTGGTTTAGTAATTTTAATGACAGTGTTAGCTTTCAACTTAATGGGAGATGGTTTGCGAGACGCACTTGATCCTAAATTGAAACAGTAATGGAGATACAGTCATGGCACTATTAGAAGTAAAAGAATTATCTGTTCAATTTGGTGGATTTAAAGCAGTAGATCACATTAGTTATGACGTTGAGCAAGGGCAAGTTGTTGGTATTGTTGGTGAATCAGGTTCAGGAAAATCAGTGAGTTCACTCGCCATAATGGGATTAATTGATTTTCCCGGTAAAGTCAATGCAAATGCATTACACTTTGATGGCAAAGATCTTCAACAAATCTCAACTAAAATGCGCCGTAAAATTGTAGGTGCAGATGTGGCAATGATCTTTCAAGATCCGATGACTAGCTTAAACCCATGTTTTACCATAGGTTACCAAATCATTGAAACATTAAAAATCCACCAAGGTGGCAGTAAAAAAGCGCTCAAAGCAAGAGCGATTGAATTGCTTAAATTAGTCGGAATTCCTGATGCTGAAAATCGATTAAAGGTTTACCCGCACCAGTTATCTGGCGGAATGAGCCAACGAGTAATGATTGCAATAGCCATTGCATGCAATCCAAAACTCTTAATTGCTGATGAACCAACAACAGCACTAGATGTCACAATTCAAGGGCAAATTATTGAGTTATTACTTGAGTTACAACGCAAAAATAATATGGCATTAATACTTATTACTCATGACTTAGCGTTAGTTTCTGAGGCTGCACAAAAAATTATTGTAATGTATGCTGGACAAGTGGTTGAAATAGGCGATGCTGAAATTATCTTTAAAAAACCATTACACCCTTACACACAGGCACTATTACGATCACTGCCTGAGTTCACTCAAGACAAAGAGCGATTAGCATCATTATCAGGCGTTGTACCAGGAAAATATGATCGACCAACAGGCTGTTTACTCAACCCTCGTTGTCCTTATGCTACTGAACATTGTTATACCCAAGAACCAGCACTAGTTAGCTATGGTGAAACTAGAAAAGTAAAATGTCATTATCCACTATCAAGCGAAGGGATACCACAATATGAACAATAACATGGAAAATAATGAATTACTGCTTGATGCCCGAAACTTGACAAAATATTATCATGTTAAAACGGGACTTTTTTCTGAAACCAAGCAAGTTAAAGCCGTTGACGGTGTATCTTTTACATTAGACAAAGCTAAAACACTTGCGGTTGTCGGTGAATCAGGTTGTGGTAAATCCTCATTAGCAAGATTACTAACAATGATTGAAAAACCCACATCTGGAGAAATTTATTTTAAAAATCAGAATTTGTTGGATAATGATCAACAAGCTCAAAAATTGCGTCGCCAAAAGATTCAAATCGTTTTCCAGAATCCATACTCATCATTGAACCCCCGCAAAAAAATCGGTTCCATATTAGAAGAGCCTCTAATTATTAATACTGATCTAACAGCAAATGATCGTAAAGCAAAAGTACTATCAATGATGCAAAAAGTTGGATTAAAAGAAGAGTTTTATAACCGTTATCCCCATATGTTTTCAGGAGGACAACGTCAACGCATTGCTATCGCAAGAGGTTTAATGCTTGATCCCGAAATAGTAGTTGCTGATGAACCTGTTTCAGCATTAGATGTTTCTGTACGAGCACAAGTGCTAAATTTGATGATGGATCTACAGCAAGACCTAGGTTTATCTTATATTTTTATTTCTCATGACCTTTCCGTCGTTGAACACATTGCTGATGACGTAATGGTAATGTATTTGGGTCGTTGCGTTGAACAAGGACGAAAAGATGAAATCTATCGTAACCCTAAACATCCATATACTCAGGCACTATTATCAGCAACCCCAAGATTAAATCCTGATCTTAGACGAGATAGAATTAAATTAGAAGGTGAATTACCAAGTCCGCTAAATCCACCTATGGGTTGTGCGTTTAATGCTCGATGCCGTTTAGCATTTTCACGTTGTACAACAGAACAACCACAGCTTATTAATTATAATGAACATAAAATTGCGTGTTTCTGTATAGAGGAAAATAATAAAGGTGACAGTTAATTCTGTCACTAAATTAGATACTAAATCTATCCATTGCATTTTTCTTTTCTTAGAAGATAACAAATTGTCATATTAATAGTTTTGTGCTAGTTTCGTACTCATTATTAACTTACAACCGCGATAGCCCTAAGATTACTTATGTCCAATTCATCAGCTAAAAAAGTCGCTTTTGCCGCCTTTATTGGTACGACCATTGAATGGTATGATTTTTATATCTATGCCTTGGCATCAGTATTAATATTTGGTCAGCTTTTTTTTCCTGATGATAATCAATTTGTGCAAATCTTAGGATCTTTTGCCACCTTTGCCGTGGGATTTTTATCACGTCCTTTAGGAGCGTTACTATTTGGTCATATTGGTGATCGTTTGGGGCGTAAAAAATCGTTAATTACTACGTTGGTTTTAATGGGGTGTGCCACCACCTGTGTTGGTTTATTACCCTCTTATCAACAAGCAGGCATTTTATCACCAATTTTATTAGTTACATTACGCATATTACAAGGGATTGCGGTTGGTGGTGAATGGGGCGGTGCAGTGCTTATGACCAATGAACATGCCCCAAAAGGGTTGAAAAACTTCTTTTCCTCCTTTGCACAGTGGGGAAGCCCAGCAGGAAATATTTTAGCATTATTGGTCTTTTCTTATATTATCCGTTCACCTATAGCTGAGCTTATTAATAGTGGCTATTGGCGTATTCCATTTTTAGCCAGTTCTATTTTATTAATTATTGGCATTATTGCTAGAGTCACCTTAACTGAGTCACCTGTCTTTATCGAATCATGCAAAAAGCAAGCAAACTTAAAGCAAGAGTCACCCCCGATTATTGAAGTTTTAAAAAAATCAACACCGCTATTAATTTTAAGCATTGGCGCTAATGTATTGTCATTTAGTGGAATATTTTCTAATACATTAATGATTGGCTATACCACTATTGCACTAGGTATTGAAGATAAGATAATTGTTGATGCTCTATTTTGGATTGCGATTGTGCATTTTGTTGTGCAACCTTTTATTGCCTATTTTTCAGAAAAATACTCGGCAACACGATTTTTAATTTGTTCGGCAATCTTAGCAATGGGATCGGTATTTTTATTATTCCCAATCATTCAGCTAGGCACAAAAAATAGCTTTATTATTGGTATTTCGCTCAACGTAATTTGCTACAGTGGCTTTTATGGCGTAATAGCGGGCTATTTAAGTCGAGTTTTTCCTACCAGAATACGTTACACAGGGTTATCTATCAGCTATCAAGGTTGCGCTGCCATTTTTGGTAGCCTAATTCCGATGATAGGGGCATATATTATTTATACTTACAAAGCTTTTTGGATACCATTAGCCTTGTTTTATTGTTGTTTAGCATTGATATCTATCATCTGTATCTATCTCCTAAACCGCTATCATTACTATGACGAATAATAAGGCAAACATATGAAAACAGTATTATCAATTCAATCAAATGTTGTTTATGGTTATGCCGGTAACAAGGTATCGACATTAGCCATGCAGCTACAAGGCGTTGAAGTTATGCCGATCCATACCGTGCAATTATCCAGTAATACGGTTTATCCTCATTATGATGGCATAGTGCTTGGTGCTAAACAAATTACACGAATAGTTAATAGTCTAGAAAAAATTGGGATCTTAAAGTCTATTGACGCCATTATTTCGGGCTATATTGGTCTTGCTGAACAAGGCGAAGAAATCTTAGAAGCAGTCAACAAAATTAAATACTATAACCCTAATGCTATCTATGTTTGTGATCCTGTTATGGGTGGCGATATCAATAAAGGTAGTTCACTGCCACAAGGTATTATTGATTTCTTCACTAAACAAGCGGTTAAACAAGCCGACTATATCACACCAAATTTATTAGAATTACAAATACTTTCTGATATCGAAATTAAAACATTTAACAATGTACTAAATGCGATAAAAACATTACAAAAACAGTCCATTAAAGCTATATTAGTAAAAAATTTGGTGCACGCTGGCAAAACAACCGACCTATTTGAAATGGTGTTAGCAACGCCAACCCAAAACTATCATCTTGCCCGCCCACTATATGACTTTCCACATCGTCCATTAGGTGTGGGTGATTTAATTTGTAGCTTGTTTACAGCGCATCTAATTAATGGACAATCCCAATTAATGGCGTTTGAATTAGCCGCCAATGCCGCTAATCACGTGCTAGAGGTCACCAAACAAAAAGAGGCTCGAGAATTGGCAATTATTGATGCTCAAGCGTGGATTAAAAAGCCAGATTTGCGGTATCGAGCAATGCCTTTGGTTATATAAAGTAAAGTTGAGTAATGTGTAGAAAAATACTGAGTTGTTTATACTTTATAATTAAAATAATCCTCTAAAAAACATAAGGCTTTTACTAGAGGTTGCTATATGTGGTCTGATCGTATTATAAAAATGACTAAATCGATTAACTTTTTATCTTTTGAATCGATAATTACTTTCTGATCACACCACTGTAACTACCCCATAGTTAGTACACAATTGAGGTCGAAATTACACTGTGGAAAACGCTAGAGTAATAGGCTTGATGCTACAAAAGTTGAATTTTTTGTGTAATAACATTAGATATAAAGCAAAACATTTAGTTAATGTCTGCTAGTTTTTATATCATTCTTCATCGTTATAATTTGATGAAAAATGGACAACCTTTTTATAGATTGCCCATATCACTTACTTAATCCGCCTGTTGCAACCAATATATGGTCTCATAAGGTTTTAATCTTATTTCAGAGCCTAGCCGATGGTTATCTTGATAATTGCTAAATAATCGTTGCCAATTCAAGAGTTGTAACGAATTAGGTAATGACCATGTCAGTGTTTTATCGGTCAGATTTGCTATCACTAGTAATTTTTGATTATGCCACCGCCTGATATAGCACCAATAATCAGCAATATCTGGCGTTAAATCTTGATAATCACCAAAAATAAAAATCGGGTACGTTTTGCGTAATTTAATTAAGGTTTGATAGCAATAAAATACCGAATCAGGATCATCGAGTGCCGCTTTGACATTAATTTGTGGATAATTATTAGCAACCTCAATCCAAGGCTTACCTTTAGTAAAGCCAGCATTGGCTGAATTATCCCATTGCATTGGCGTTCGGCTGTTGTCTCTGGATTTGCTAGCAAGGATTGCTAAAATTTCTGCTTTAGACATACCATCTGCTATTTTTTCTTGATAAATGTTAAGACTCTCAACATCTTTATATTGTGAAATATCAGTAAAATGAGGATTGGTCATACCGATTTCTTCACCTTGATAAAGATAAGGTGTGCCTTGTAAACCATACAGTAGCATGGCTAACATTTTGGCAGATTGTTTGTGATATTGGTTTTCATTACCAAGGCGTGAAACGATACGAGGTTGATCATGATTACACCAAAAAATTGCATTCCAAGCCTTATCTTGCATGCCTGTTTGCCAATAGCCAAGGATTTTTTTAAGTTCAAGTAAATCAGGTTTAGCCAGCGTCCATTTTTCCCCATTTGGATAATCGATTTTTAGATGATGAAAGTTAAACGTCATGGTCAATTCTTTACCATCTAAGCTAGCATATTTTTGGCAGTTTTCTAATGTGGTGGATGACATTTCGCCAACCGTTTTAAGTTGGTTGGGTTGAAACACATCACGGCTGATCTCTTGTAAAAATTCATGAATTTTTGGACCATCGGTATAAAATCGACGACCATCGCCATTTTCATCATCCAAAAAATCTTGCTGTTTTGAAACTAAATTAATCACATCAAGCCTTAATGCATCAACGCCTTTATCAGCCCAAAATTGACATACTTTTTTGATTTCTTGACGAACAGTTGGGTTTTCCCAATTAAGATCGGCTTGCTGTTTAGCAAATAAGTGCAAATAGTACTGTTTTGATTGTTCATGCCATTGCCATGCTTTACCGCCAAATTTTGACCGCCAATTGTTAGGCTCTGAGCCATCGGCTTTAGCGTCTTTCCAAATATAAAATGAGCGATAAGGACTTGACTTATCTAAGGCTGATTTAAACCATGGGTGCTGTGTTGAAGTATGATTAAACACCATATCCATCATAATGCGAACACCACGCTCGTGCGCTTGTTTAACCAGTAGTTCGAAATCAGCCATTGAGCCATAGCTCGGATCTATATCATAATAATCCGACACATCATAACCGTTATCAATTTGTGGGGATGGATAAATCGGCGTTAACCAAATAGCACTAACCCCTAAATTTTCAAGATAATCTAATCGGCTAATAATACCTAATAAATCGCCCGTTGAACCAGCGCCACTAGCTTGGAAACTTTTTGGATAGATCTGGTAAATAGTACCATTTTGCCACCAAGGGATATCGATTTTATTCATTGCTTGCTCTTTATTATTTATTATTTATTTTTCATAAATTAACCGCTCAATAACTAGAACGGTTAATGGTTATTAGCTCGTGTTTAACGAATATCTAACGTACCTTTTTTAAGTTTAATTTTATAAACGATCGAAGTTAAAACAATCGGAACCACAATTGCCACAATCATCGCCAAAGCATAAATCGACCAATATATCGGCTTTATCGATAAAATACCCGGCAAACCGCCAACCCCAATACCATTAGATAACACACCGAATAAACCACAAATTAACCCGGCTAAAGCTGAACCAACCATGGCGCACAGCATCGGGAATTTATAGCGCAAATTAATACCATACATAGCAGGCTCGGTTACTCCAAGATAACCTGATATGGCAGCAGGAACCGACACTTCACGCTCATTATGTTTTTTACTAACTAAAATAATACCCACAACAGCCGAAGCTTGAGCAATATTAGATAAAGCAATAATTGGCCAAATCGGCGTACCGCCCATGCTTTCAGTCATTTGTAAGTCAATTGCAAGGGTTGTATGGTGAATACCAGTAATAACCAATGGTGAATAAAAGAAACCAAAAACAGCAGCGCCAATAAAGGCATAATCACCAGTCATTAAATATTTAACAATAAAAGCAATACCATTACCTAACATTCTTCCAATTGGACCTAAAAGGAAATGTGCTAAAAACACAGAAACAAGAAGCGCAACAATCGGCACAATCACTAGGTTCAAGTAATCAGGTACAATTTTGCGTAATCGTGTTTCGATCCAACCCAACGCTAAACCTGCAAAAATAGACGGAATCACCTGCGCTTGATAGCCGACTTTTTCGATACTAAACCAACCAAAATCCCAAACATCAGGTATTTTACTGCCAAGGTCATAAGCGTTCATCAATTGTGGTGAAACCAAAGTGATGCCTAAAACAATACCTAAAATTGGCGATCCTCCCATCTTTTTCACGGTAGACCAACAAATGGCAACGGGTAAAAAGTGGAAAATCGCCTCGCAAGGCAACCAAAGTATACTGTAAATTGGCGCTAGCCAATGATAGGTTTGTATCAACGGCTTATCATCAATAGTTGGCATTTCACCAATAATATTACGTAACCCAAGTAATAAACCACCAGCGATTAAAGCTGGTAATAATGGCACAAAAATTTCTGCTAAGTTAGAAATAAACCTTTCAAAAAAAGACATATTCTTTTTAGCTGCAACTTTAGTTTGCTCTTTGCTTGCTTCATCTAAATTTAATTGCTGGATCAATGCTTTGTAATAACTATCAACATTGGTACCAATAATAACTTGAAATTGTCCAGCATTATTAAAACAACCTTTCACAAAAGGCAGTTCTTCTATAGATTGGACATCAGCTAGCTTAGGATCAACTAAGGCAAATCTCAATCTTGTTAAACAGTGAGTGACACTGGCAATATTTTCTTTCCCACCAATCAACTCGATTAATTGCATTATCGATTGGCTAGTTAATTGGGAATTTTTAGCCATAAAAGGTCTCCTTTAAATTAGAATTAGCCTTTTTATTTCACTAATAATCTGGCTATTTTGAATATAGATTAAGCATAGATTGAATTGATAAATTAATAAATGGGAACGTTCCCTTTTTTGTGATTAATATCACAAATTAGAGCAAAATAAGCACAAATTAAATAAAAATAACTACTGGTTAGCCTATTAAATGGCAAGGAATGGTGATACTTTTCAGTTCAAACTGATTTTGTAACATATTAAGTAACTCTTGAGCCGCACAACTACCTGCTTGATCAAAACCGAGTTCAACTGCACAAGTCTTAGGAAAAAGAAAACTCAGTAGCTCACTATTACCAATGCTAGCTACGGTAATATGTTCAAGCTGTTTTTCGTGTAAATACTTATTTAATCCTAATGCAATACCATCAGTTGCACAAACGATAGCCGATGGATTTTTAGTTAATACCAACTGGGCAAGATCATAACCTGAACGATAACTTAATTGACCTAAAACCGCATTGGGGCTAAGTTGATATTGGTGGCAAAAATCCAAATAGGCTTGATAACGCAATGCGCCAGTAGTTTGGTCTTGTTGCTCAATACCGATATAACCAATATTTTGATGTTGTTGCGATTGATATAAATGAGCAAGCAATAATCTAACTGCACCAATATCATCATAACAAATACAAGTATGATCTTGGAATTTTCTTGCGATCACTACACTATTATTTTGCCAGGTAGATAATAATGACTGCTCTAGTCCAGTAAATGCAAAGATAACTACGCCATCAGCTTGTTTACTTTTAAGCATAGATAAATATTCTTTGACTTTGTCCGTACTAAATTGGCTTTCCATAATGATAGGATCATAACCATGCCGATAAAAAATAGGCAACATACTTTGAACAGCTTGATTTTCAGAAAGGGAATCAAGGCGAGTTACAATAATCCCAATCACTTTATTCCCATAACCACGCATAGCTCTTGCCGATTTAGACGGCGTAAAGTGATACTGTTCAATGATTGCCAAAACTTTATTACGCGTAGCTTCTTTAACCATAGGATCATGATTAATCACTCGAGAAACGGTAGATTTACTTACCGAACAAAGCTTTGCAATATCTTTAATGGTTAAGTTGTTTGAAGATATACTCATAATAATTTAGCCAACAAAAATCAATAAAATCATACTAATCTATTTTATAAAAAATAGCGATTTGAGATTATTTATATCAGTTTATTAAATAAGCATTGTTAACTAATAGCTAAAACCAAAATAAGATGTAATATACAATATCAAAAAACCACTATAGCCTTATATTTAGTACCAGCTTTACAGTGGAAAACTAAAGACTAATCTAAAACCATTCTTATATCTCTTAATTCTTAAACGCTTAAAAGGAGCAAAATATGAAAATTGCAGTCATTGGTGCAAGTGGTAAAACAGGGAAGCTTTTAGTAAAAGAGGCGATTTCACGAGGTCATGACGTTACTGCAATTGTGCGTAAGCCAAATCAACATCTTGCTCCAAAAGCAGCAGTGCTAATTAAAGATCTGTTTGAATTAACCTATGCTGATTTAAAACCCTATGATGTGATTATTGATGCATTTGGCACATGGACACTTGAATCACTGCCATTGCATCAAACCAGTTTAAAACATTTAACCGATATCTTGAGCGGTAAAGCTAATCGCCTATTAGTTGTTGGTGGTGCAGGAAGTTTATACGTTAATCCACAACATTCAATTCGTTTGGTTGATACACCTGATTTTCCTGATGAATTTAAACCATTAGCAATCAATATGGCAAAAGCACTTGATGAGCTTAAAAAATGTGAAGATGTACAATGGACTTACTTAAGCCCTGCAATTGAGTTTAACGCTAATGGCGAAAGGACAGGTCACTATATTATGGGGGGCGAAGAAGTGTTATTTAACAGCAAAGGAAAAAGCCAAATTAGTTATGCCGATTATGCCATTGCCATGATTGACGAAGCAGAAACAGCTAAACATATTAAACAACGCTTTACTGTGGCTACCGAGTGATATTTTTTAGATTTTTAGTGAAAAGTTAATTTAACGTTAACGTACTAATCAAAAAAGTTGATAAAAAGATTTATAACCTTGCTTTTTTGTAAAAAAAGTCAACGTAGTTGCTATAAGATAGTTCTTTTTTTGTTGGTGGATAGAGTGGGTTGGGTGTGGTGGTTTCGGACGTTTTAGCTTTGGTGAATAAAATAACCTCAGTGCTCACGTCCGATTTAGGGGATTTTTTTGCGAAATCCCCTAAAAAACCCCTCGCAAGGCTACAGAATGTGGCCTTCGGCTGCCCCGACGCCGGCGCTCGGTCTTAACGCACCGGCTATGATTCGCTCCCAGCGAAGCATAGCCTCGCCAAACGTCCTGTTTGGCGTGCTAACCTCGCTCTGTTGTCGGCACATTCTGACGCCGGAGTAAGTCAGACAGTACAGCTGATTGTTTTTTTGTAATTATATGATTAATTCTATTTTTATTGCCGCCTATACGGCGTTAAGGCTTATATAGACGCCCTAAATCGTACTAATAGTTTTCTAAACCGCCTACACGGCGTTAAGGAAGTTTGATTTTGAGAGCTGTCAAATTGTTGCATTTCTAAACCGCCTACACGGCGTTAAGGTTGAACGGCGTTAAATTTGCCTTTTTTGTTGATTTCTAAACCGCCTACACGGCGTTAAGGATTGTTTGGATAGAGCAAAAAAACACGCTAAATTTCTAAACCGCCTACACGGCGTTAAGGTATACGTTGAATGCAAGCGGTGCAAAGGATCTTTTCTAAACCGCCTACACGGCGTTAAGGTGGTACAGGATGCGGTATTCCAGCACCTGAGGTTTCTAAACCGCCTACACGGCGTTAAGGTAGAACTCAAGATTTGATAAATCTTGTTATATAAAGATAAACAACAATTTTGGCTTTGAAAACCCTTTTTTTAAGCTGTTTTTTAATATGTTGATTTTATTTGATTTTAAATTTTCGTTAAAAAAAGGGTTTAGAGCGGTTAATTTGTTGTTATTAGGGCGCTGTTCGTGGTTTTGTTGGTTTGTTTTATGTTGGCGCTTTGCTTAGGTTGTGTAAGTGATTGATTTTGTTTGAAAACGGCAAAATAAAAACTTCAATAAAATCAATAATCTACCGGAGCGATTTTTTGTGGTTTTTGCAGTGTTTTTTATAAAAAAGTGACTCATAAAAGCCACTCAAGGTTATGTTGTTGTCTTGTTACGGCGTCAGAATGTGCCGACAACAGAGTGAGGTTAGCACGCCAAACAGAAAAGTTTGGCGAGTTTGTGGTGCGTCGGGAACGCGTCCACAAACGGTGCGTTAAGACCGAGCGACGGCGGAGGCAAATTTGAACATCTGAGCATAGCGAAGATGGCCTCGTAGAGGCGAGTATCAGGATGATACGAGTATTGCCGTAGGCCACATTCTGTAGCCTTGCGAGGGGTTTTTAGGGGATTTCGCAAAAAATCCCCTAAATCGGACGTTGTCACTGTAGCTATTTTGTTCACCAAAGGTCAAAACGTCCGAAACCTTGCCGTACTAAAAATAGACCACCGCTTTAAAGCGCCACAGCGCAACCCTAAGG
>NZ_LZHA01000086.1:0-1684 GCF_001690335.1 Gilliamella sp. Gris1-4
AAATTTGAACATCTGAGCATAGCGAAGATGGCCTCGTAGAGGCGAGTATCAGGATGATACGAGTATTGCCGTAGGCCACATTCTGTAGCCTTGCGAGGGGTTTTTAGGGGATTTCGCAAAAAATCCCCTAAATCGGACGTTGTCACTGTAGCTATTTTGTTCACCAAAGGTCAAAACGTCCGAAACCTTGCCGTACTAAAAATAGACCACCGCTTTAAAGCGCCACAGCGCAACCCTAAGGAAAACGCCCCAACTTACGCGGGGGCTTTGTTCTTTGTTATATTATCCTCTCAAGCACCATAACCACCCCCGCGCTCTAAGGATTAAGAACTAAACGCTAAGAACTAAGGTGCGGTGCAAACAGCGTAATTACTGCCGGAAGCGATGTAGTTGTTGACGAAGCCGTTGTACGAGGTGACAACGAACTGAGTGCTACCTGCTACGTCACTCGTCCAGTCGTAGAAGTCGACGAAGCCCGCATCAGCGTAGTCGAGCATGAAACCCCACTCCGTGAAAAATCCTGCCCCTATGTGACGCTGATACCTATTTCCTGGTGAACTAGGGGCTGCGCCATCTATGCCATTTACACATGGAAACCAAGTATTATCTACACCACACTTCGCATTGGTTAAATCACTTACCCGTGGCATTCGATAACCCAAACTTCTACACCATGCTAATTGGTCACTATAACTTTTAAGTTGATTATCCCGATTGACGAACCACTGCCTTAACACAAATCCATACCTCACCTCATTACCATTACTATCCCTTCCCACCAACTCGAAGGTCTGTGGCAAAGATGGACGTGTAAGTGAACCAGGATTACTTGAGCTTATCTGACTACTACTTGCCCTTGGACCTGTTAATGTTACCCGTGTTACATTTTTTGATTTATCTGTAATCCAATTATCAGCTTGGATAGTACGGTTATCTGGGGATGTGAATGTCCCTGTTAACGGCCTTGTCCATCTCACCGTTGCACCTAGACTGCCACTTGTGTTAACTGTCCAATTCAACTGACCTCCGTCAATACCACCTATGTCCAAATCAAAATACAATCCATCTGAACCTGTAGTAGGAAAGTTTCTGTCGTAAGATGATGGGTTTGTTGACTGAACTAAAAAACCTTTCTTAGGATTCCATATGTTAGATGGGCCTGCGGAGCTGCCTGCGCCAAAGTTTAGATTCGGCCTGACCGAACAAATAACCGGCTGTGACGGCAAAGTGATATAATAAACCGCTGAGCCTCCGTAAAAACGACTACTATTTGGCACTCCATACTGTGTAGTTAAACTTCCCCCTGTACTATCTAAAGTGACCTTATAAGGCGATTTACATACACTTATTGCATCACTACGACTAATCGTAGCGCCATCTTTATCCTTTATTACTAACGATATACTCCCTGTTGCAGTAACACCATTTGTACCCTGTCCATCCCCATCATCATCTCCCCACTTCCCTTGGCTGATTAGACTATTTAAACTAATAGATGTTGTACCCGACGGCAATACCGTATGAATATCATTAAATGTATAATTTCCACTTGGTAACATTATCGGATTTGTAACACTTGATGTGTTTGTTGACTGAGTGATACGTCTTCCATCTGGCAACTCGATTGCCAAAAATGTGTCTGTATCGGTTGCCTTGGTTCGACCACCGTCAAATGTTAAATACG